>CAITNA010000083.1 GCA_903893675.1 uncultured Micrococcales bacterium | reverse complement strand
CCGAGGTTGCGGCGGCGGCCCACCTCGAGCCCGTCGATGAGATCGACGGCATCTCGGCAGGCGGCATGCCCACCCGTGTGAAGTGCCTCCACGCGCTCGCCGGTCACTCGCTCGCGGTTGGCCCTGGGGTGAACCCCGTTGGCGATATCGCGCTCGAGCTCTCGACCTGGCAGCCGACCAAGTGTGAGTGCGACCCAGCCTGGCGCCAATAGAATATTGGCTATGCCTAACAACTCTGCTGGTGCCGCTGCGCCAAAAATCCTGATCGTCGGTGGCGGTTACGCCGGTTTCTACACCGCAAAGAAGCTCGAGAAGCAGCTTCGCGCTGGCGAGGCCGAGGTCACTCTCGTTGACCCGTTGCCATACATGACCTACCAGCCGTTCCTTCCTGAGGTTGCTGCCGGTTCGATCGAGGAGCGCCACGCAGTTGTTTCGCTGCGCCGCCACCTCAAGGCCACCAAGGTCATCACCGGCAAGGTCACCAACGTGAACCACGCCAAGAAGACCGCGACCATTTCGGTTGAGGGCGCACCTTCATACGAGTTCAAGTACGACCAGATCGTCGTGACCGCAGGTGCCGTTTCGCGCACCTTCCCAATCCCAGGCGTTGCAGACAACGCAATCGGCATGAAGAACATCGAAGAGGCCGTTGAGGTTCGCAACCGCGTGCTCGGCAACTTCGACAAGGCAGCAAACCTGCCAGCTGGCGCAGAGCGCGACCGCCTGTTGACCTTCGTGGTCGTCGGTGGTGGCTTCGCCGGCATCGAGACTTTCGCAGAGCTTCGCTCGCTTGCCACCTACCTGCTGCGTTACTACCCAGGTCTCAAGGCCTCGGATGTTCGCTTCCACCTCATCGAGGCGATGGGTCGCATCATGCCTGAGGTTTCGCTCGAGACCTCGAAGTGGGTTCTTGCAAACCTCGACGAGCGCAATGCCAAGGTTCACCTAGACACTCAGCTCAAGTCAGCAGTCGATGGCGTCATCGAACTTTCGACCGGCGAGAAGTTTGCGTCTGACTGCATCGTCTGGACCGCCGGCGTTATGGCGAACCCAGTGGTTCGTGCAACCGACCTTCCTTTGGATGAGCGTGGCCGCATCACCGCACACGCATCGCTTCGTGTCATCAACGGCGACAAGATCGTTGAAGGTGCATGGACCGCAGGTGACGTATCTGCAGTTCCTGACCTTTCGGGTGGTGGCGTTGGTGGCTTCTGCGTTCCAAACGCGCAGCACGCGGTTCGCCAGGGCAAGTTGCTTTCGAAGAACATCGTCGCGAGCATCCGTGGCGGCGAAATCAAGAACTACTTCCACAAGAACATGGGTGCGGTTGCCGGTCTCGGCATCGGCGTTGGTGTTTACCAGTGGCGCAACGTTGCTGTGAAGGGCTTCCTCGCTTGGGTAATGCACCGCGGTTACCACGGCCTCGCGATTCCAATGTGGGAGCGCAAGCTTCGTGTCTTCACCGGATGGGCGTGGAACTGGATCGTTCGTCGCGACATCGTCTCGACCGCTGCGGTAAAGCACCCTCGTCTCTCGTTTGAGACTTACGCTTCGCGCCCAGGTGCTGCTCCTGCAGCTGCGCCTGCCGCAAAGCCAGCTGCCGCGAAGAAGGCCGCTGCACCTAAGGCTGCAAAGCCTGCTGCTGCCGCCAAGGCTCCGGCCAAGAAGGCTGCACCAAAGGCAGCAAAGCCTGCTGCAACCAAGGCGTTACCGAAGAAGGCGGCGCCTAAGAAGTAAAGACTTCAGACGAAAAGGGTGCCAGCAATGGCACCCTTTTCTGTTTGACTAGAGTTGCTCGACACCAGTGGTGGTCTCGGCCACCGAGTCGAATTACAAATTCGCCTCGCTCGGGCCTCGCCCCTCTATCCCAATGGCAGAGGAAGACGACTTAAAATCGTTTCAGTGTCGGTTCGAGTCCGACGAGGGGCACCACATCCTTGTTCGCTCAGGGCTTCTGACAGAACCCTGCGATTGCCCCGAACGTCGCCGGGCGAGCGTAAAGTGAAGCCATGAACACCAACACTCTCTACATCCTGATCTCCATCATCGTCGTTCTCGGCCTCGCATTCTGGGGCACCTACAACAGCCTCGTGCGCCTCAACGTG
>CAITNA010000082.1 GCA_903893675.1 uncultured Micrococcales bacterium | reverse complement strand
CGGCGTTAGCAACCAATACCTGATTGACATTCCAAACCTCGGCGAGGTCACCGTGTTCGCACAGAACGTGGGCAAGTCGCCGGTCACCGAGCTCGGTGCGAAGGTCTGGGTTTCTTGGAAGGTTGAGCACGCGTTCGGTCTAGCCGACCTACCTGCGAACGGCGAGAAGTAATGGCGTTCGCGGCCTTCGGTTCGGCCCCAGCGGCAAACACCTCAGGTTCACGCAAGAGCAGCAGATTCGTTCTTGCACTTTTGCTGCCAGGTCTGGTTTACCTCGGTCTGTTCTTCCTGACTCCGCTGATCTCACTGATCATGACCTCACTCGAGGCTCCTGACTCGAGCGGCGCAATCGGCGCCTATGTATACGCGTTCAACATTCAGAACTACGCGGACGTGGTCACCAGCTACATGCCGCAGATTCTGCGTTCGTTCCTGTACGCGTTCGTCGCCACCGTTTTGGCTCTGCTGATCAGCTACCCGTTGGCATACTTCATCGGCGTGCGAATGCGTCGCTTCCCGCTCATCCAGCGCTTGATGGTGACCCTGGTCATCGCGCCGTTCTTCATCTCGTTCCTGCTTCGCACCATTGCCTGGAAGCAGATTCTTTCTGAAGGCGCGCCAATCATGCAGTGGGTGCACCAGATGGGCTGGCTGTCATCGTCGCAGTACTTCATCGGCACTCCAGCTGCCGTGGTCTTTGGTCTGACCTATAACTTCATTCCGTTTATGACTCTGCCGCTCTACACAACCCTCGAGCGCTTCGATGTTCGTCTGCTCGAGGCGGGTGCAGACCTGTATGCCTCACCGGCAAAGATCTTCCGCAAGATCACCCTGCCGATTTCGATGCCGGGTGTCATCTCCGGAACCCTGCTTACCTTTATTCCGATTGCCGGCGACTACGTAAACGCCAGCCGTGACTTCTTGGGTTCATCCAAGACCTCGATGATCGGAAACATGGTCGAGGCCGACTTCTTGCAGAACCAGGACTACCCAAGCGCGGCCGCCCTCAGCGTTCTGCTAATGGGCGTCATTCTCATCATGGTTTCGGTTTATGTGAAGAAGGCTGGAACGGAGGACCTGCTGTGAGACGCCCACTCGGATTGGCCATCTACTCACTGCTGGCCCTGGTATTCCTGCTCATTCCTATCGTCTACACGATCGTCTTCTCGTTCAACGACTCGACTCGTTCGAACACCACCTGGGAGGGCTTTACCTTCCGTCACTGGACAAGCGTTTGCTCGACCGGCAACATCTGTGACGCCGTTGGCAACTCGATTCTCATCGGTGCGGTTTCAACTCTAATTGCTACCGCGCTGGGCACAGCTCTGGCCATCGGCCTGGTGCGTTACTCGTTCCGCGCTCGCGCCGGTGTGAACTTGCTGCTGTTCTTGCCGATGGCAACTCCCGAGGTAGTTCTCGGTGCTGGCCTTGCTGCCTTCTTCTTCAACATTGGCTTTGCAGCCGGCATGACCACGATCATCATCGCGCACGTGATGTTCTGTTTGTCGTTCGTTGTCGTGACCGTGAAGGCTCGAGTTCAGACGCTCGACCCAGTTCTCGAAGAGGCGGGCCGCGACCTGTATGCGAACCCACGTCAGGTGTTCTGGAAGATCACCTTCCCGCTGCTGCTTCCGGGCATCATCTCGGCTGCGTTGCTGTCGTTCGCGCTCTCGTTTGACGACTTCATAATCACCTACTTCAACTCGGGTCCGGTCAACACGTTCCCGAAGTTCATCTATGTAGCGGCCGCCCGCGGTGTGCCTGCAGAGGCGAACGTGATCGCATCTGGCGTATTCATGCTGGCAATCATCATTGTGCTGGTCACGCAGATTACCGGTGCGATCAAGCGCCGCAAGCTGTCTGCATAGTTCGAAGTCTTAAACGGAGAACCCCTCGATTTCTCGAGGGGTTCTTTGCTTTTAGTTCTAGAGGCTGGCAACCGCAGCTGCGACCACATCCATGGCCTCGTGCAACTGAGCGTCGGTGATTGCCAGTGGAGGCAAGAAGCGAATGACGTTTCCAAAGGTGCCTGCGTTCAGCACGAGCACACCGTTCTGGTGGCAGTGCTTCACGACTGCATCGACAGCGGCCGAGTT
>CAITNA010000081.1 GCA_903893675.1 uncultured Micrococcales bacterium | reverse complement strand
CGCATCCTGGGGCTGGAGTAGGTCCCAAGGGTTGGGCTGTTCGCCCATTAAAGCGGCACGCGAGCTGGGTTTAGAACGTCGTGAGACAGTTCGGTCTCTATCCTCTGCGCGCGCAGGAATTTTGAGAAGACCTGACCCTAGTACGAGAGGACCGGGTTGGACAAACCTCTGGTGTGTCAGTTGTTCCGCCAGGAGCACCGCTGATTAGCTACGTTTGGAATAGATAACCGCTGAAAGCATCTAAGCGGGAAGCTAACTTCAAGATGAGAATTCCATGACTTATGTCGAGAGGCTCGCAGCTAGATTACTGCGTTGATAGGCCGGATGTGGAAGTGGGGACTAAAGACCCATGGAGCTGACCGGTACTAATAAGCCAATTACTTGATAACTTTTTGCTTGCGTCCACTATGTGGTTCCCGAGGTATGGGAACCAAGACTTATCCAGATTTCGATCTTGGTATTGTCGAAGACACATAACTCAATAGTGTTTCGGCGGCCATAGCGGAGGGGAAACGCCCGGTTACATTCCGAACCCGGAAGCTAAGACCTCCAGCGCCGATGGTACTGCAATGGTGACGTTGTGGGAGAGTAGGACACCGCCGGACTTAAATTGCGAAAATGGCCACCTCATATGAGGTGGCCATTTTTGTTTAAGCCCTTTTAAACTTGATTCGGAGCGAAAATGAGCGAAGAAAAGAAGAGATTCACGCCTAAGCGTGAAGCTGGAAACCGCTCTACCCGCGAAGAGGGGGAACGCCCGGCCTGGCAACAGCGAGTCGCTGTGCCTAAGGATCCCGAGCGAGCTAAGTCACCGCTCATCCCAGATGAGATCACCGCAGAAGAATTGCCTTTGCCGGTGCGTGTGCAGCTCAAGACTCTAACCGAAGAGAACGCCGAGCGCGTTGCTCGCCACCTTGCGATGGTCGGGCTATTGATCGACCAGGACCCAGAACTTGCGCACCTGCACGCCATGGCCGCCGTGGCGCGAGCAAGCCGCATCGGCATGGTTCACGAATTCGCAGGTGCTACCGCATACGCGATTGGTGATTTCGCCCTGTCGCTGCGAGAGCTTTTGACTCACCGCCGTATTTCTGGCTCGAACGAGAACATCGCGGTCATTGTGGACTGTGAACGCGGCCTAGGTCGCCCAGATAAGGCCCTTGCCGAAGGCCGCAAGGTTGACCGCACGAAGATTTCGGCTGAGGCTCGAGTAAATCTTGCCATTGCGCTTTCTGGTGCTCGTCTTGATTTGGGTGAGCCTGATTTGGCACTCGTGGAGCTTGAGATTCCAGAGCTGAATCCATCCAAGGTATTTGAATACTCTGTGCCACTTTTCCACGCCTATTCTGAGTGCCTGGCAGGGCTGGGTCGCAGTAAAGACGCGGAAAAGTGGGCCAAGCTTGCAGCCCGTGCTGAAAAGGAATTCGACAAGGTTGGCGACAGCCTAGAGGTGCTCGAGGAGATCGAGATTCCGGTTCGCCGCGAGCGAGTCGAGGGCGAAGAGTTCGTCGAGCGTCCGCGTAGAACTTTTGATCGAAGTGGTGGCGACCGTGAGCGACCACGGCGTGACGGAGATCGTCCGGCTCGTGACGGGGACAGGCCACGTCGTGATGCTGGTCGCCCAGCACGCGATGGAGAGAGGCCGGCTCGCGATGGCGAGCGTCCACGCCGCACATTTGGATCAAGCGGTGGTTCGAGCGACAGGCCGCGACGCGACGGCGACCGCCCGCGTCCCGCTGGTGGCGCCAAGAAACCTTTTAGAAAGAATGACGGAGATCAAAGGAGGAACGATGACCGACCAGGAAAACGCTAAGGACGAGCCTAAGAAGCGCCCATCGCTCGAGGAGATTCGCAAGTCACGCAACACTTACGGTGCTGACGGCAACTTCGGTGGCAAGGGATCAGGCAAGGGCAACAACAACAGCTCTGCTCAAAACAAGGGCGGCGGCCGAGGTAAGTTCGGCGGATCGCGTGGCCGTTAGGCTCTGGGGCCAATACGACACTCTGCTTGCCGACCTCGATGGAGTGATCTACGAGGGCAGCAATGCGATCGTGCACGCAGTCGAGTCGGTTAACCAGATTCAGAAGTCGGGCATCCCAGTTGGGTATGTCACAAATAACTCGTCGCGCAAACCCGAGACAATTGTTGAGCAGCTCAACGGCTTTGGGTTGCACGCGAAGCCGAGTGACGTGATCGGATCGGCTCAGACCGGAGTCGAGTTGCTATCGACTTTGGTTCCAAAAGGCTCAAGAATTCTCGTCGTTGGTGGCGAGGGGCTTCGAGCGAAGGTGCTTGAGGCTGGCTTTGAGTTGGTGGAGAAGGCGGACGATAAGCCTGCAGGGGTCATCCAAGGATTTTCGCCGGATGTTGCTTGGGTGCATCTAGCCGAAGCGTCTTACGCAATCCAGCGCGGAGCTAAGTGGGTTGCGACAAACTCTGACTGGACCATTCCGCGCGAGGGCGGCATTGCACCAGGAAACGGAACGCTCGTCTCTGCCGTGCACACAGCAGTAGGACAGATGCCGGTTGTTGCCGGCAAGCCCGAGCCAGCAATTTTCCACACTGCATTGCGTCACTTTGACAGTCACAATGCATTATTTGTTGGCGACCGCCTCGACACCGATATTGTCGGTGCGAATCGTGCCGGCATCGATTCAGCCCTTGTAATGACTGGGGTTGCGACCCGCAAGGATGTTCTCGGCAGTAAGCCAGAAGAGCGTGCGACCTACATCATCGGCGATCTAAGTGAACTTCTGAGCGACTACAAAGCGCCAAAGCAAACCAAACGCGGATTCTCGTGTGGCGATGCCGAGGTCGAACTGCTTGGCAACCGCGTGCTCGTTACTCACGGCGATCCGAAGAGCTTGAATGCCTTGAAGGCCGCGGCCGCAACCATTTATTCTGCTGAGCAGCCGATTTACGCTCTCGAGGTCGAGCCAGCCCTCTACGAGTAGGCTTGGTGAATAATCATGGATGAACTAATCGAACAGCTCAAGCAAGAAATCGAGCGCATCAAGCAGTTGCCGCTGGCAGAACAGCCAGCAGCATACGGCGCACTTCGCGACCTTCTCGACTCAACTCTTAACTCTGGCAACTAATGCGCGCCGACGTTGCGCTCGTCGAGCGGGGCTTGGCTCGTTCCAGAAATCACGCATCGTCATTAATTGAGGCGCACCGCGTTTTGGTTGGTGGCAAAGAAGTAAAGAAGTCATCCCAGACAATCGAACCCGAGGCACACGTTGTGGTCTTGGACGCCGTCGAATACGTTTCACGCGCAGGGCACAAGTTGGCTCGCGCGCTCGAGGAGTTCGCCGAACTCGAGATCAAGGGCAAGCACGCACTTGACGTTGGAGCCTCAACCGGCGGATTCACCGACGTCTTGCTTCGCTCGGGAGCGTCATCTGTTCTCGCCATCGACGTGGGTCACGATCAGATGGTCGAGGAGCTTCGCGACAATCCGCGCGTAATCTGCCTCGAGGGGTTGAACGCCCGCGAGATGACCCTCGAGTCACTTGGGATGCGCGCACGCAGTCGTTTCGACGAGCACAGTTTCGAGATCGTGGTTGCAGACATTTCCTTCATCTCGCTGACCCTGGTCTTGCCGGCAATGGTCGCGGTAGCACCAAATGCCGACATGGTTTTGCTGATCAAGCCTCAGTTCGAGGTCGGCAAGGATTCACTCAGTGCCAATGGAATCGTCAACGATCATCGCCTTCGCGCCGGAGCCATCAAGCAGGTGGTTGCGTCTGCAACCGAGCTCGGTTTTGGCGTCAACGGCCTGACCAGATCTGAGCTGCCTGGAACCCACGGCAACGTGGAATACCTCCTGTGGATTAGTTCTAAGACGCTCCCAAATGAGTCAAAATGGATTGAGAAAATCGAGGAAATCGCACGGGAGGCAAAGTGAGTCGCAAGATTCTTGTGGTCGCTCATACTGGGCGCGCAGACGCCGTTGCGACAACCCTAGAAACTTGCGAATTGCTTGTTGCTGGCGGCATTACGCCGGTTCTCACGACGGATGAACTTGCCGACGTTCGCGCACAGGCGACAACCCCGGGCCACGCATCAGCCGTCGCGGCTGCCGTAGAACTCGGCACCGGCGCCACTGCTGACGAACTTGAACTTGTCATGGTTTTGGGTGGCGATGGCACCATTTTGCGCGCAGCCGAAATTGTCCGCGATCAGGCGACCCCACTGATGGGCATCAACTTGGGGCACGTCGGCTTTCTTGCCGAGTCTGAGCGCGAAGGTTTGCACGAAGCTGTTCAGCGTGCCGCAAGCAAGGATTACCTGGTCAAGGAGCGCCTTGCTCTTGACGTCACCGTACGGGTTGGCAACGAAGTTGTCTATCGCACCTGGGCGTTGAACGAAGCCACTGTCGAGAAGAGCGCGCGCGAGCGCATGCTTGAGGTGGTTGTCGAAGTCGATGGACGTCCGCTCTCAAGCTTTGGTTGCGACGGTGTTGTCATGGCGACTCCTACGGGTTCGACCGCCTATGCATTCTCTGCAGGTGGTCCTGTTGTTTGGCCTTCAGTTCAGGCTTTGTTGATGGTTCCACTTAGCGCACATGCACTCTTTGCTCGTCCACTTGTAATTAATCCTGACTCGCTGATGGCCGTCGAGGTTTTGCGCCGAAGCGCCGGAGCCGGCGTGCTTTGGTGCGACGGTCGACGCAGCCACGAACTGGCACCAGGCTCACGCGTTGAGGTCAGTCGTTCGGCAACGCCGGTTCGCCTGGCTCGCCTGCATCAGGGGCCATTCGGCGATCGTCTGGTGAAGAAGTTCTCGTTGCCCGTTGACGGATGGCGCGGTCCAGCGCATTCATGATTCGTGAGCTCTACATCCGTGACCTCGGAGTAATTCGCGAGGCGCGTTTGCCATTCAAAGCTGGCTTCAACGTGCTCACTGGTGAGACGGGTGCCGGCAAGACCATGGTTCTCACGGCTCTCGGTCTCTTGCTTGGTGAAAGAGCCGACTCGGCGCTCATCCGCGCGGGTGCCTCGCAGATTCTCGTTGAAGGTCGAATCGAAACCACAGACGGGGCAGTGCTCGAGCGGGTTAGCGACGCAGGTGGCCTCTTGGATGAGGGCGAACTTTTGATCAGTCGCTCGGTCTCGGGCGACAAGTCGCGTGCAACCCTAGGTGGAGTATCTGTGCCGGCCGGAGTGCTCGGCGAAATCGGAAACCGCTTGGTTGTTGTGCATGGCCAGTCGGATCAGATTCGACTGAAATCTGCCGGAGCACAGCGTGAAGCCCTCGATGCATATGCGGGATTGGGTTCCCTGCTTGCCGAATATCGCATCTCCTATGACGCCTGGAGAGCAGCCGTTTCGGCCCTCGAACGACTAGAGCAAAACCGCTCAGCATCGGTCGCTGGGCTTGAGGCAATTCGTATTGACCTTGAATTGATTGCAGCGGTTGACCCTAAACCAGGCGAAGACCTAGAACTTGCAGAGCTAATCAAACGACTCGAGAACACGGAGTCACTCAGGATTGCCGCGGCAACCGCGCACGAGGCCCTTTCTAGCGACTCGGATGCAGGAGATGTGCTCGGTTTGCTCGATCAGGCAAAGCGTGCCATCGATCACCAGGTTCGCAACGATGCCGCGTTAGAGCCCATCTTGGCGCGCTTGCAAGACGCAGCGTTCTCGCTTCGCGATGTCTCGGCCGAGCTAGGCAGCTACCTTGCATCGCTCGATGGCGAAGAGGGCATGAGCATCGAAGCAGCGCAGGAGCGCAAGGCGAAGCTGACCTCTTTGACTCGCAAACATGGACCGACGCTAGAAGAAGTATTCGAGTGGCAGGTGAGCGCGGCCCTGCGCATGCTTGAGCTCGACGACTCCGACGAACGTCTTGAGTCATTGCGAAGCGAAATAGCCAAGCACCTGTCGGCAGCGCAGGTGTTGGCCGCCAAACTTACAACCGCTCGCACCGAGGCTGCCAGCTCGTTGGCGCGTGAAGTGACCGAAGAGCTCGCTTCCTTGGCGATGAAGGACTCTTCGCTGGTCGTCGAGGTTGCCCAGGCGACAGAACTCGGCCCTCACGGAGCCGACCAGATCAGCATCCTGCTTAGGAGCTATCCGGGGGCAGAACCGAGGCCTCTCGGCAAAGGCGCCAGCGGTGGAGAGCTCTCGCGCATCATGCTCGCCATTGAAGTGGTTCTTGCCAAGGATGCCGAAACTCCAACCTTTATATTCGACGAGGTCGACGCCGGAATCGGTGGCGCCGCTGCGATCGAGGTAGGCAAGCGCCTTGCCGCCTTGGCCCGCCAGGCTCAGGTAATTGTGGTGACCCACCTGGCTCAGGTGGCGGCCTTCGGCGATAATCACCTCACTGTCAGCAAGTCGACCGATTCCAATGTGACCGAGTCCGACGTAGTCAGTCTTGAAGGCGATGGCCGCCTGGCCGAATTGGCCAGAATGCTCTCTGGGCTTGCCGACTCGGCGGCCGCAAGAGATAACGCTGCCGAACTCATGTCGTTGGCAAAGGCGGCTCGCCAGAGCCAGTAAACTGAACTTCCATGGCAGTCGCAATGGATACCTCAAAGACCAGACATATCTTTGTCACCGGAGGTGTCGCATCTTCGCTCGGTAAGGGACTTACCGCTTCAAGCCTGGGAAACCTCCTTCGAGCACGTGGCCTCAGTGTGGTCATGCAGAAACTCGATCCTTATCTAAACGTTGACCCGGGCACTATGAACCCGTTTCAACACGGTGAGGTCTTCGTTACCAATGACGGCGCTGAGACCGACCTCGACATAGGCCACTACGAGCGCTTTCTTGACATCAACCTGTCGCAGGCCGCAAACGTGACCACCGGTCAGATTTACTCGACCGTGATTCAGCGCGAGCGTCGCGGTGAATACCTTGGCGAAACCGTTCAGGTTATTCCGCACATCACCGATGAGATTAAACGACGCATGCGCCTTCAGGCATATGAGTCGCCAGCACCGGATGTAATCATCACCGAAATCGGTGGAACCGTTGGCGACATCGAGTCGCAGCCGTTCCTCGAGGCAGCTCGACAGGTTCGCCACGAGGTCGGTCGCGACAACGTCTTCTATGTGCACGTTTCGCTTGTGCCATACCTTGGCCCTTCGGGGGAACTAAAGACCAAGCCAACCCAGCACTCAGTGGCAACCCTTCGTTCTATTGGAATTCAGCCAGATGCAGTGGTCTGCCGCTCAGACCGCGAGCTGCCAAGTTCGATCAAGAACAAGATTGCGCTGATGTGTGACATCGACGTAAAGGCAGTGGTCAACGCTGCAGACGCTGCGAGCATCTATGACATTCCAAAGGTCATCAACAACGAAGGTCTCGACAGCTACATCATCGACAAGCTTGGTCTCGAAGCCGGCGAAGTTGACTGGTCACGTTGGAACCCGGTGCTTCAGGCCGTTCACGAACCAAAACACGATGTAAAGGTTGCCCTAGTTGGCAAATACATCGATCTTCCAGATGCCTACCTTTCGGTTACTGAAGCTATTCGCGCAGGTGGTTTTGCTCACCAGGCGAAGGTGCACATCAAGTGGGTTGCGTCTGACCTGTGTGAGACAGAAGCCGGTGCCGATGCGCAACTTTCTGACGTTGATGCAATTTGCATCCCTGGCGGATTCGGTGTTCGCGGCATCGAAGGCAAACTAGGCGCGCTCAAGTATGCACGCGAGCACAAGATTCCAACTCTCGGACTCTGCCTTGGCTTGCAGTGCATGGTTATCGAATACGCGCGCAACGTTGCAGGACTTGCCGGAGCATCGTCAACCGAGTTTGACCCTGAGGCCGCACATCCGGTAATTGCAACCATGGCCGAGCAGGTCGACATTTTGGCTGCAGGTGACATGGGTGGAACCATGCGACTTGGTCTCTACGAGGCGAAGCTTGCACCTGGTTCGATCGTTGCCGAGGTCTACGGCGCAGACGTTTCATACGAGCGTCACCGTCACCGCTACGAGGTCAACAACAAGTACCGCGATCAGATTGCCGCTAGTGGCCTTCTGTTCTCGGGCACTTCTCCTGATGACCACCTTGTCGAATACGTCGAATTGCCTCGCGATACGCACCCTTACTACGTTGCTACCCAGGCACATCCTGAGTTCTTGTCACGCCCAACCAAGGCCCACCCGCTGTTCAAGGGTTTGGTTCAGGCAGCACTGAACCGCCAGGCCGAGGCCAAGCTGTTCGAGGCCAAGGATGCCTAAAGACGAGGATTTTCTCGTTAACAACGTTGAAAGCCGCACGGCTTTCGAGGGCAAAATCTGGGATGTGCTTTCAGAGTCGTTTGATTACGGCGACCAGCGCCTAACCAGAGAATTTGTCGCGCATCCTGGTGCTGTTGCAGTTGTAGCGACCGATGACTCCAATCGCATCTTGATGATCAAGCAGTATCGGCACCCCGTGAGGCAAAAGCTGTGGGAATTGCCAGCCGGGCTCACCGATGTCGAAGACGAGAGCGCAGAAGCTGCTGCAAATCGAGAGCTTGGTGAAGAAACCGGCTACAGCGCAGGCAAGCTAACCGCACTTATGGATTTCTACACAACTCCCGGCGGCAACAGCGAAATGATTCGCGTATTTCACGGAACTGAATTAGAGCATGTCGGGCGCATTGCGATGGATGGCGAAGAACGAGACCTCGAAATCGAATGGTTTGACTTCGACTCTGTCGTCGATGACATTTTGAAGGGCAACATCAAGAGCCCGAGTGCCGTGGTGGGAATTATGGCGCTGGCTTTGCGCAGGCGGTAGCTATGCAACTGCAACGGGCCATTGACGAGTACTTGCGCCACCTAACCATTGAGCGCGGAATGGCCAAGAACACCATCTTGGCCTATAGGCGCGATCTGCAGCGCTACTTCGATTTCCTTTCGGATGCAGGGGTGACTGAGTTCGAATCAATCACTGAACTTCAGGTCGCGGACTACGCACAATCTTTGACAGCTCAAAAGGGCATGGCCGCAACCAGTGTGGCCAGACACCTCGCAGCAGTGCGCGGGCTGCACAAGTTCCACCTCATGGAGGGCAAGAGCGAGCGCGATGTCGCGGCCGGTGTGAAACCGCCTAAGGCGGCTAGGCGCTTGCCTAAGGCAATTACTGTCGAACAAGTAGAGCAACTGCTTGCCGCTTCTGGGCCTGAGCCAGATCAGGTGCTTCCTGGAGAGTCGATTCGTCTTCGCGACAGGGCTCTGCTCGAGCTGCTTTATGCCACCGGTGGGCGCGTTTCTGAAATCGTGAATCTCGACCTGGATGACCTGATTGACCCGACTCTAATTCGGCTCTTTGGCAAAGGGTCAAAGGAGCGGGTGGTGCCGGTAGGCAGCTTTGCCGCCAAGGCTCTGGACGCCTATGTGGTTAGGGTGCGACCTGGGCTCGCGGCCCTAGGCAAGGGCACGCCTGCGCTGTTCTTGAACCAGCGCGGGGGAAGGCTCAGTCGCCAGAGCGCCTGGCAGATTATTGCCCAGACCGCCGAGGTCGCGGGGCTGACCAGCCACATCTCGCCGCACACCCTCAGGCACTCGTTTGCCACCCATTTGCTCGAAGGCGGGGCAGACGTGAGGGTGGTTCAGGAGCTGCTGGGCCACTCATCCGTGGCGACTACTCAGATCTACACCCTGGTTACTATTGACCGTCTCAGAGACGTCTATCAGCAGGCCCACCCGCGCGCTCGGGCCTGAAAATCAGCCCCAAATTGCTCGGTAGGCTAGGGGTAACTTAATCCGGGAGGAACCAAGTGGCCAGCAAAGTCGCCGTAGACACGCGTTTTCCCACCCCAAAAAAGCTGACCACGCATGGCCCGGCTCGTATCATCGCCATGTCGAACCAAAAGGGTGGAGTCGGCAAGACCACAACCTCGGTAAACGTAGCAGCCGCGCTCGCGGGCTATGGCCGCAAGGTTCTCGCGGTCGACCTTGACCCGCAGGGTGCCCTAACCGCCCACCTTGGAGTAGATGCCAAGCCTGGCGACATCCTCACCGTCTATGAGGCAATGAAGGGCAAAGTCGAACCGAAGGATGTCATCGTTCACACCGAGGTCAAGAACCTCGACTTGATGCCTGCAAACATCGAACTTTCGGCGGCCGAGATCGAATTCGTTACAGAAGTGGCTCGTGAGCACATCCTGGCTAACGTTCTGCGAAAAGTTTCAGATGACTACGACGTAATCATCATTGACTGCCAGCCATCGCTAGGAATTCTGACCGTGAACGCGCTCACCGCAGCTCACGGAGTTCTGATTCCGATGGCTACCGACTTCTTCGCACTTCGTGGCGTTGCCCTGTTGCTTGCCAACCTCGTCAACAAGGTGAAGGAGCGCTTGAACCCCGCCTTGAAGCTCGACGGAATAATTATCACGATGCACGAGCGCACCAGCCACTCCCGCGAAGTACTCGCAAGCTTGTATGACCACTTCGGCGACCAGGTATTCAAGTCACAGGTTAACCGCACCGTGAAACTGAAGTACGCAACCGCCGCACAAAAGCCAATTACTGAATACGAACCGAACTCTGAGGCTGCCGAGTCTTATCGTTCGGTTGCCCGAGAGTTGATCTTCCGTGGCTGCGCCCCATAAAGAGCAAAGCGTAGAGCACGAGGGCAAAGGCGGCGGATTCTCGCTGACCATCGGAAACTTCGATGGCCCGTTTGACCTGCTGCTCTCGCTCATCAACAAACACGAACTGGACATCACCGAGGTTTCGCTGAGCAAGGTGACCGGCGAGTTTATCTCCTACGTTGCAACTCTTGATGGCCCGGATGAACTAGACCAGGCGAGTGAGTTCCTGGTGGTTGCAGCAACTCTTCTCGATCTCAAGGTGGCGGGGTTGCTTCCTAAGGGCGAGCTCGTCGACCCAGAAGACGTCGCGCTGCTTGAAGCTCGCGATCTTTTGTTCGCTAAGTTGCTGCAATACCGCGCATTCAAAGAAGTTTCGTCTTGGTTTGCTTCGCGCTTTGAGCTCGAGGCCGGTCGAGTGGCTCGCGAGGTTCGCGTCGAAGAGCGGTTCAAGGAACAGCGCTCCGAGCTCATCTGGACCATGGCGCTTGCGGACTTCGCCAAGCTCGCCGAAGAGGTGCTTACCCCCAAGGTCATCCCAGGCATCGGCATGACCCACCTGCATGCTCCTCGCGTGAGCATCCGTGAACAGGCCGCGGAAATCATCGGCATGCTGCGTTCGACTGGTCGACTCACCTTCAGGCAGATCATCTCGGCAGTCTCTGAGCGCGCCGTTGTAGTTGCAAGATTCCTTGCCGTGCTTGAGCTTTATCGCTACTCGGCGATCAATTTCGAACAGGATTCCCCATTGGGAGAGCTGCACATCAACTGGGTTGGCGGCAAATTTGACGACGAAGAATTAGCAGAACTGGG
This sequence comes from uncultured Micrococcales bacterium, assembly GCA_903893675.1. Lineage (GTDB taxonomy): Bacteria > Actinomycetota > Actinomycetes > Actinomycetales > Microbacteriaceae > Rhodoluna. The sequence continues at coordinate 13,343 of CAITNA010000081.1, read as the reverse complement.
AGCAGACTATGAGTCTTGACGAGAACTTTGATGCCGAGTCGATCGGTGTGCCAGTGCCCACCGACGGTTTGATTACCGAGAGTGAAATTGAAGAACTCACTTCAGTGATTGCTGAAACGGCAGCGGGCGAGAACCAGGCCGAAGAAGCTGCCATAACGTTGACCGAGGATGACCTTCGCGGTGCAGTTGAGGCAATCCTGATGGTCACCGATTCGCCAATCTCGGTCGTAGCCCTAGCTGCAGCGCTCGAGCACCCGGTGGGTGACATTCGAAATGCAGTGGAGAGCCTGCGTCGCGATTACAACGGCGAGCTTGGCGGCGCGGTGCGGGGCTTTGAACTGCGTGAGGTTGCCGGCGGTTGGCGCATCTATGTGCGTCACGACTTCGACTGGGCCGTGAAAATGTTCTTGGCGAACGAGAACCCAACCAAGCTTTCGCAGGCGGCTCTCGAAACCCTCGCGGTGATTGCCTACCGTCAACCTATCTCGCGTGGTCAGATAGCCTCGATTCGTGCGGTGAACGTCGACTCTGTTGTGAAGACTCTGCACAGCCGCGGTCTGATCACCGAGCTTTACACCGACAGTGAAACAGGCGCTATCAACTACGGCACCACCGAACTGACTCTAGAGCTTCTTGGTATCAACTCACTTGAAGAGTTGCCACTTATCAGCCCGTTCCTTCCAGACAACAGCAGCAACTTCGATGGCGAGTGAGGCTGAAGAGGGCGTTCGCCTTCAAAAAGTATTGGCCGCGGCAGGTGTCGCGTCTCGTCGCGTATGTGAGCAGTTGATTGTCGACGGCAAAGTGGTCGTCAACGGCAAGCGGGTAACCGAGCTCGGCACTCGCATCAATCCCGAGGTCGACAAGGTTAGTGTCAGCGGCACTCCGATTCAGCTCGATGTCTCGCGCGTTTACTTGCTATTGAACAAGCCGGTTGGGGTGGTTAGCTCGATGGCTGACGAAAATGGCCGAGCAGATCTCAGTCAGTTCGTTGTTGGCTATGACCGAGTTTTCAATGTGGGTCGCTTGGATGCAGAAACCAGCGGATTGATCATCATGACCAATGACGGCGAGCTGGCTCACAAGCTTGCACACCCAAAGTTTGGCGTAACCAAGACCTATGTAGCCAAGGTCGAGGGCTCCGTCGATGCGAACATCATTCACAAACTGCTCAGCGGATTCGAGCTCGAGGATGGCTTTATCAAGGCAGACAAGGCCAACTTGATCCAGGTCGGTCAGTTTGAGTCGCTAATTGAGATTGTTTTGCACTCAGGCAGAAACCGCATCGTTCGGCGCATGTTCGAGCACCTCGGCCATCCGGTTATTGGCTTGGTTCGTAAGCAATTCGGTCCGATTCACCTCGGGCCTTTGCCCTTGGGTAGGGTTCGTGAACTCAGTAAAATAGAGGTCGGTTCGCTGCTCAAAGCGGCCGAAGGCAAGGCGAGCGCTCCTCGCAGGCCACAAACCAGCAAATCGAGAGGGCGGTAGCCATGGCACTCAGGGCTATTCGCGGCGCAATTCAGCTCGATAGCGATGAGCGCCAGCACCTGTTGAAGTCGACCGCCGAGTTGCTCTCAAAGATTCTGCACGTCAACAATCTCGACACCGAAGACCTGGTTTCGATTCTTTTTACAGCTACTCCAGACATCACCAGTGAGTTTCCGGCGCTAGCCGCGCGCGAACTCGGCTTCGGCGATGTTCCTTTGATGTGCTTCGTCGAGATGAACGTCAAGACAGCCATGCCACTGGTGATCCGCGTCATGGTGAATGCCAACACCGACATTCCGCGTGGCGAGATCCAGCACGTTTATCTTCGTGGCGCCGCTGCGCTTCGATTGGATCTAGCCCAGTGAATTCCCGAATTACCGGCAGCGTGCGCATCGTTGGCGCAGGCCTGCTTGGAACCAGTATTGGTCTTGCCCTAACCAAGCAGGGTGTCGACGTTGCCATCACAGACGCATCGCCAGCATCAGCCGCGCTGGCAATTGACTATGGCGCAGGACGCGCGCCACACGCCCAGGATGAGCCGGCAATCATCGTCGTCTGCGTTCCACCGGACATCACCGCATCACTCGTTGCTGCTGAACTGGCGGCTTTTCCAAATGCGGTCGTTACGGATGTCGCGAGCGTGAAATCGTCGGTTCTAGAGGCCCTAACTGCACAAAATGCAGACCTTTCTCGTTACGTTGGCTCGCATCCGATGGCAGGTCGCGAACGCGGCGGTGCAATTTCGGGCCGCGCCGATTTGTTCATTGGGCGCACCTGGGTAATTTCTCCGAATCAAGAAAGCTCACAGACCGCGGTCAACGCGGTTGAAGACCTTGCGCACGCTTTAGGTGCGGCGACGGCCAAGGTTGCAGCAACCGATCACGATCGTGCAGTGGCCTTGGTTTCGCACTTTCCGCAAATCGTTGCCAGCCTGACTGCTGGTCAGTTGGTTGAAGCCGACGCCGCAGATGTGCAGCTTGCTGGGCAGGGCATCCGTGACACGATTCGAATTGCAGCCAGTGACCCAGCTCTTTGGGTGCAGATTCTTTCTGCAAATGCGGGCGATGTTGTTCAGTTGCTCAAATCGCTATCGCGAGAACTTGATTCTGTAATCGCGGCACTTGAAGACCCGCAAGCACCCGGTGCACTCGCCACTATCTCCAAGGCTCTGGATCGCGGCAATCAGGGGGTTTCGCGACTTCCTGGCAAGCACGGCGCGCAGGCAGCCGCTTATTCAATCGTCACTGTCATGATCGACGACAAGCCAGGAGAGCTAGCTCGACTGCTCACAGAGGTTGGCGAGGTCGGTGTGAACCTTGAAGAAATCAAGCTAGAGCACTCACCGTCGAGCGCCGTGGGTCTGGTCGAGCTGTTTGTTGTTCCTTCAATCGAGCCACACCTCTCGGCCGAACTGAGTAATCGCGGTTGGCGGTTGGTCTAATGTCTCAAATCGTCGTAGCAATTGATGGTCCTGCTGGCTCTGGCAAGTCGAGCGTTGCAAAAGAACTAGCGCGCGAATTTGGCTTTGCCTACTTAGACACGGGTGCGGCATACCGCGCTCTTGCCTGGGCGGTTCTCAACGGACTCGATGACTCGGTTCTCGACAGCCCAAACCTTGCCGCAGATTTCAAGTACGACATCTCGACCGACCCTGATGACTTTTGGGTTCGAGTTGGAGAGATAGACGTGACCGACGCCATTAGAACCAACCTGATCTCTGAGGCAGTCTCGAGGGTTGCCGGGAATCAGCATGTTCGCAAGTTCATGAAGGAATTGACTCACCAACTGGCTGAGGATTGCAACGCACCCGGCATAATCATCGAGGGTCGCGACATCACAACCGTGGTTTACCCAGGCGCGGATTCCCGCTTGCTGCTCACCGCAGACGAACAGGTTCGCATAGCGAGGCGGGCCAAGCAGCTAAACGAAGGCGAGGGGCACGACCTGAGCCGCTCGGTGACTAAACGCGACGAGGCAGACTCAAAGGTTGTCGACTTTCTTACGGCGGCCGAGGGTGTTACCTTGATTGATTCAACAAACCTTGATTTCGATGCCACCGTAGAGGCTATGGAATTGCAAATTCGCAAAGACCTGGAGGAACGATGAGCAACGAATTCGACGACTTTGAATTCGAGGATGCTGACCCCTCGTTCATTGAGAAGGTTAAGTCCGTAAGTGACGAAGAGGCCGCCATCCGTATGGCCGCGCTTCGTGAGGGGCTTGAAGACTATGAGCTCGCTCAGGAAGATCTCGACGCTCTAGCGCTCGAACTTGGTTTCGACAGCGAGCCCGCCTATTTGCCCGCTCTGCCTGTTTTGGCCATCGTGGGCCGCCCGAACGTGGGCAAGTCCGCTCTCGTAAACCGCATCCTGGGTCGGCGCGAGGCTGTCGTTGAGGACAAGCCTGGCGTTACCCGCGACCGTGTCTCATACAAGGCCGAATGGAATGGCCGCAAGTTCACTCTGGTCGACACCGGTGGCTGGGAGCCAGATGCCAAGGGCATCGACAAGGCAGTGGCCATTCAGGCTGAGATTGCTATTGAGCTGGCAGACGCCGTGCTTTTCGTTGTTGATGCCATGGTCGGTGCAACCTCGAGCGACGAGCGCGTCGTTCCGCTGCTTCGCAAGAGCGGCAAGCCAGTGGTATTGGTCGCCAACAAGATCGACGACCTAAAGCAGGAGCCTGAAGCAGCCGGTCTGTGGTCGCTTGGCCTTGGTGAGCCAATGCCTGTTTCTGCAGTGCACGGCCGCGGAGTCGCCGACATGCTCGATGCCGCCATGGCAGTACTGCCAGAAGAGTCGGCAGTTGCCAAGCAGGAGTTCGGTGGACCGCGCCGCGTTGCCCTTATCGGTCGCCCTAACGTCGGCAAGTCTTCGCTGCTAAACAAGGCAATCGGTTCTGAGCGAGTCGTTGTAAACGAGCTTGCCGGAACCACTCGCGATCCAATTGACGAGCAGGTTGAGCTCGGTGGTCGCCCTTGGCGCTTCATCGACACAGCCGGTATTCGCCGTCGAGTGCACCTAACCGAAGGTGCAGACTTCTATGCAAGCCTTCGCACTGCTGCTGCTGTCGAACGCGCAGAGGTTGCAGTTGTTCTCCTCGATGTCACCGCACCGATTAGTGAAGCGGACATTCGAATTGTCGACATGGCACTCGAAGCTGGTCGCGCACTCGTTCTAGCTTTCAATAAATGGGATGAGCTTGACGACGAGCGTCGTCGCTACCTCGAACGTGAAATCGAGCAGGATCTCGATCACGTGAGCTGGGCGCCGCGCGTAAACATTTCAGCGAAGACCGGGCGACACCTCGAGAAGTTGGTTCCGGCGCTCGAAGTTGCACTCGATGGTTGGGACACTCGAATTCCTACCGGAAAACTCAACGCCTTTGTGCAAGAGCTCACCATGGAGAACCCGCACCCTGTGCGTGGCGGCAAGCAGCCGAGAATTCTTTTTGCGACCCAGGTGTCAACCAGGCCGCCGAAGTTCGTTCTGTTCACGACCGGGTTCCTTGACCCTGGGTACCGTCGATTCATTCAGCGTCGCCTTCGCGAGACCTACGGCTTCGAAGGTTCGCCGATCGAAATCTCGATGCGAATTCGTGAAAAACGTAAGCGATAGCATTTAGTTTTTCGGGCTATAGCGCAGCTTGGTAGCGCACTTGTCTGGGGGACAAGGGGTCGCCGGTTCAAATCCGGTTAGCCCGACGAAAGGAACACGATGACACTCTGGCAAGAATGGCGCACGCTGCCGAACCTGCTCAGCACGCTTCGCCTGCTGCTGGTTCCGGTGTTCTTTGCGCTCATCCTTGGTCACCAGGATGCGCTCGCTGTTCTCGTCATGGCAGTGGCCAGCATCACCGATTACCTCGACGGCTACCTGGCGCGAAAGCTCAACCAGGTGACCAGGCTCGGTCAGTTGCTCGACCCTGCTGCCGACCGTCTCTACATTTTGGCGGCGCTCATTGGCTTGGTGCTGGTGGGTTATGTGCCACTCTGGTTCGCGGTGGTCTTGATTGCCCGCGACTTGCTTCTGGCTGCAACCTATCCGCTGCTTTCCTCGAGAGGCTTCGGGCCGCTTCCGGTGCACCGTCTCGGCAAGGCGGGAACCTTCGCACTTCTCTATGCGCTTCCACTTTTGTTGATCGCCCGAGCGCTGGTTTCGGTCGAGTACTTCATCATTCCGCTGGCCTGGGCCTTTGCCGGTTGGGGCGCATTTTTGTACTGGTGGGCGGGAGCTCTCTACCTTCAGCAGCTGGCATCCGTGGTGAAATCGCACCCTCGCAATTCCACTAGGCTTGGCATCTGAGGTTTTGGGAAAATGCACGAAGAATTCATCGACGACGAGCAAATGGGCGACATTGGGTCGACCCAGCGCTTCAACGACGACTTTCTCGCACCTGACGAACCAGGCCTAAATGCCGAGGAGAAGAGCGCCATCGATGCTCTTCCATCAGGCAGCGCGTTGCTCATCGTTCAGCGCGGACCAAACGAAGGATCACGATTCCTTCTTGACCAGGATGTGACCACTGTCGGTCGTCACCCAAACGCAGACATCTTCTTGGATGACGTCACAGTGTCGCGACGCCACGCTGAGTTCCGCCGTACCGGCACCAAGTTCACTATCAACGACCTTGCTTCCCTCAATGGAACCTATTTCGATGGAGTTCGCATTGACAGCGCATTGCTCGACGAGGGTGCCGAGGTGCAAATCGGCAAATACAAATTCACTTTCTTCGCTTCACGCTCGGATCTGGAGAACTAATGTCGAATCCGACTCCTATTCACAAGGCGCGCAGCGCCAAGATGCTGACCATTGGTCAGGTCATCGAAGTTCTAACCCAGGATTTTCCTGATCTCACTCAGTCGAAGCTTCGCTTCCTCGAGGAGAATGGCCTCATCACTCCACAGCGCACCGACGCCGGCTATCGCATCTTCGAAGAGGGCGATGTTGAGCGACTTCGTTTGATTCTTGAGTGGCAGAGCGCACGCTTCTTGCCGTTGAAGGTCATCAAGCAGCTGCTTGCCGACATCGATGCAGGAAAGTCGCCGGTATTGCCAGGCGAACCAACCCACGGCACCAAGGCTGCTCGCGTCGCAAAGACCAAGAAGATTAGCCGCATCGAACTCGTTTCAGAGACCGGCATCACCGACTCTTTGATTGCTGAAGCTCAGGAAGTCGGCTTGCTTGGCGCTGAGCCATTCGCGATCGGGTCACTCGAGATCGCTCGCTCGGTTGTTCGCCTAAAGGATGGTTTCGGGCTAACCCCACGTCACCTACGCGGCCTCAAGACCTCGGCAGACCGCTCAATTGGCATTATCGAAGGCGTTGTTGCCCCGGTAATGGCCAAGAAAGACAGCACCAGCCGTTCACGCGCGGCACACTTTGCCGCCGAAATGCAGGATCACTTCTCGGTGATTCACGATGTTTTGGTGCGTTTGGCTCTTACCGCCCTCGACGAATAGGCCTTTTTCGGCTCGGCGGTTTACTTTGCGACACGCCGAAGGTAAAAATTAACAGCGGATAAACACCCGCAGCAGACACAATTGCTCTAGCAAGTTAAACCTGTAGTTGAACGTTAAGGAGGTCGTGTGTTCTCAAGCGACGACTCGACCAATCCTGACGCCAACTTCGAGGCAGACACCCTGTTCAAAGATCCAAACGCCGTCGTTGATCCGCGCGTTGGCTTCAGGGGTACCGCGGCAGCAAAGGCCGCAGACATTTCTTATCGCCAGCTCGACTACTGGGACCGCACCGGTCTAGTTCAGCCGAGCGTTCGCGGTGCAACCGGTTCAGGTTCGCAGCGCCTCTACGCCTTCCGCGACATCCTGGTTTTGAAGTTGGTTAAGCGCCTTCTTGAGGCGGGAATTTCGCTGCAGCAGATTCGCGTTGCCGTTGAGCAGCTTCGCCGTGAGGGCATCAACGACCTTGCCCGCATCACTTTGATGTCGGACGGGGCGCGCGTTTACATGTGCACCACCGAGGATGAAGTTATCGACTTGCTTGGTCGCGGCCAGGGAGTCTTTGGAATCGCCGTTGGACGAGTGCTGCGCGAGGTTGAAGCCGAGCTGGTTAACATCCAGGCAACCCGCATCGATGAAATTGATGAGCTTTCTGCTCGCCGCGCTAAGCGCACAGCAGTTTAGTTTTTAGATCCAACGACTAATTGTCGTTAGATTCAGGAGATTGTTCTCCTGGATTTTCTATTTCAAGCTTGAAACTCCAGCCACCGGTATCGGTGCTCGGCTCTGAAATTGGTTCTGCGGCAACGTCTGCGATTGGTTCTGCGGTCGGTTCGACCTCAGGCTGTTCTTCAATAACGACCTCGTCGGCTACTTCTTGCTCAACCAGCGGGGAATCGATTGGCTCAGGCTCTTCGGCAACTTCTTCGCCGAGAATCTCGAAGGCCTTTTCGATGGTTACCTTTTCTGCGCTCTTCTTGCCGCGGCGAAGACGCTTCAAGATTGAGCGTTTCTCAAGCTTGGCATCAAATCGCGGTTCGGCGGGAGTCTGTTCGAAGGATTCACGCACTTGCTGTAGCAGCCAAGTGAAGAAGTTTGCTACTTCAACGGCGCCTTCGCCAGGCCAAGTGTGAATCGGGCGAGCTGCACCCTGAGTCTGCTGAAGGTGAGAACGCTCTTCGAGGTATTTTGGCAAGACGAGCTCGCCAAACATGGTTTTGAGCTCGTCAATTCGGAAGTCTTGCTCTTTCGAAGCGGGGCGGTAACGGTTGACCACGAATCCGAGAAGTTGAACGCGCCTGGTGATCGCCACTCGGATTTCCTCGAGGGCGCGCTGAGCACGCTCGGCGGCAACCACCGAGAAGATGCCCGGCTCGGTGACCAGCAGCACCCTGTCGCTTGCCACCCATGCGGTGCGGGTGAGGGCGTTGATCGAAGGCGGGGTGTCGATGATGACTAGGTCGTAGTCCTTCTCGACGCGGTGAAGGGCTTCTTCGAGCATCCAAGTCTGGCGAACGGTTGGGTGCGGGGTGTCATAGTGAACAGACTTTGGGCTGCCGGGCAGGACGTCTACAAATCCACCTGCAGATTTGCCCCAGGTAGAAGATACGATTGCCTTAGACACAACGGCGTGTTTCGGGTCTTTCAAGACAGAAGCAACGTTGTTATCGAATGGCCCGACGGCGCCTAATCCTGTGGTTGCGTCGCATTGCGGGTCGAGATCGATAACCAAAGTTCTAAGACCTGCGGCGAACGCAGCTGACGCCAATCCCAGGGCAATCGTGGTCTTGCCAACGCCTCCCTTTAGGGAGCTGACGCTTAGAACATGCACGTGAATAGGCTACCTTTTTATCTCTAGGGCCACTAACCCGCCGTGGCCCGGTGTTCGCTTTACCGACCGAGGATACCGATGTTCAAGAAGATTCTGGTGGCAAACCGTGGCGAAATCGCCGTTCGTGCCTTTCGTGCCGCCTATGAACTCGGTGCCAAGACTGTCGCCGTCTTTCCTTATGAAGACCGTAACTCGACCCACCGACTAAAGGCCGATGAGGCCTACCAGATTGGCCAGGTCGGGCACCCTGTGCGTGCATACCTGGATGTGGCCGAAATCATTCGAGTAGCCAAGGAAGCCGGCGCAGACGCGATTTACCCTGGCTATGGCTTCTTGAGCGAGAACCCTGAGCTTGCCAGTGCCGCCCGTGAGGCAGGCATCACTTTTATTGGCCCAACCTCTGACGTTCTCGAAATGGCTGGCAACAAGGTCACAGCCAAGGATGCGGCCATCCGAGCTGGCGTGCCAGTGCTGAAGTCGACGCCTTCGTCAGCGAACGTCGATGAACTGCTTGATCAGGCAGACGCCATCGGCTTCCCAATCTTTGTAAAGGCTGTCGCAGGTGGTGGCGGTCGAGGCATGCGCCGTGTTGCAGCCAAGGAAGACCTTCGTGCCGCGCTGGTTGAGGCATCGCGTGAGGCCGAGAGCGCCTTTGGCGATGCACGCGTGTTTCTCGAGCAGGCAGTGCTTCGACCTCGTCACATCGAGGTGCAGATTCTTGCTGATAACTCAGGCAACGTCGTGCATCTGTTCGAGCGTGACTGCTCGATTCAGCGCCGCAACCAGAAGGTTGTTGAGATTGCACCTGCACCGCTAATCGACGAAGAGCTGCGTCAGGCGCTCTACCGCGATGCCATTGCCTTCGCCACAGCCATTGGCTACCAGAACGCCGGAACCGTCGAGTTCCTGATTGACACCGTGGGGCCTAACGCAGGTAAGCACGTGTTCATCGAAATGAACCCTCGCATCCAGGTAGAGCACACGGTTTCTGAGGAGATCACTGACATCGACCTGGTGCAGAGCCAGATGCGCATCGCGGCAGGCGAGACACTTGCAGACCTAGGCCTCAACCAGCAGAACATTCAGCGCCACGGCTTTGCCATTCAGTGCCGCATCACCACAGAAGACCCTGCCGCCGGCTTCAGACCAGACACCGGCAAGATCACCACCTACCGCTCACCGGGCGGTGCAGGCATTCGCCTCGACGGCGGAACCGTCTCGACCGGGGCAGAGGTAAGCCCTCACTTCGACTCGATGCTGGTCAAGTTGATTGCCCGAGGACGCGACTTCAAGTCGGCAGTAACCAGGGCAGAGCGCGCGCTCGCGGAGTTTCGCATCCGTGGCGTCTCGACCAACATCTCGTTCTTGCAGGCAGTGCTCGCTGACCCAACCTTCCAGTCGGGGGATTTGAGCACCTCGTTCATCGATGAGCGCCCGCAGCTTTTCACATCGGCTCCGAGCCTCGACCGCGGCACCAAGATTTTGACCTGGCTTGCAGACGTAACCGTCAATCAGCCGAATGGACCGCGTGGGCACCACATTTCTCCGAAAGAGCTGCTGCCGAAACTCGACTTGAGCACTCCGGCACCGGCGGGCTCGCGCCAGCGACTGCTTGAGCTCGGCCCTGCCGGTTTCGCAAAGGCGCTTCGCGAGCAGACCGCGGTTGGCGTGACCGACACCACTTTCCGCGATGCGCACCAGTCTTTGCTGGCAACGCGCATCCGTGGTCGCGACCTGGTTCAGATTGCACCCTATGTTTCGCGTCTGACCCCGCAGCTGTTTTCTGTTGAAGCCTGGGGTGGCGCAACCTATGACGTAGCGCTTCGTTTTTTGGGTGAAGACCCTTGGGAGCGCCTCGAGGCACTTCGCGCGGCAATGCCAAACGTTGCAATCCAGATGCTGCTTCGTGGTCGCAACACTGTTGGCTACACGCCATACCCGAATGAGGTAACCGAAGCGTTTGTAAAAGAAGCTGCTGCCACCGGTGTCGATATCTTCCGCATCTTCGATGCGCTCAACGACGTAGACCAGATGCGCCCAGCAATCGAAGCGGTGCTTGCAACCGGCACCGCGGTTGCAGAAGTAGCGCTGTGCTACACGGCAGATCTGCTTGACCCGAACGAGAAGCTCTACACACTCGATTACTACCTTGGTCTCGCGGACGAGATTGTGAAGTCAGGTGCGCACATCATTGGCATCAAGGACATGGCTGGCCTGCTTCGCCCAGCTGCGGCCGCCAAGCTGGTTCGCGCACTGCGTGAACGATTCGACGTGCCGGTTCACCTGCACACTCACGACACTGCCGGTGGTCAGCTCGCGACCCTGATGGCCGCGATTGAGGCTGGGGTAGACGTAGTCGACGTGGCAGCCGCACCAATGGCGGGCACGACATCGCAGCCATCGGCATCGGCGCTGGTTGCGGCGCTCGCACACACCCCACGCGACAGCGGCATCAGCCTCGACGATGTCTGCGCGCTTGAGCCATACTGGGCCGCGGTTCGCAGCGTCTACTCGCCATTCGAGTCAGGGTTGCCTGGCCCAACTGGTCGTGTATACAAGCACGAGATTCCTGGCGGCCAGCTCTCGAACCTGCGACAGCAGGCAATCGCGCTTGGTCTCGGCGATCACTTCGAGAAGGTCGAAGACATGTATGCGGCCGCCAACGAGATTCTTGGCCGTCCGACCAAGGTCACACCTTCATCCAAGGTGGTTGGCGACCTGGCACTGCACCTGGTTGCGGTTGGCGCAGACCCGAGGGACTTCGCAGAGAACCCGCAGAACTATGACATTCCTGATTCGGTAGTCGGCTTCATGGCCGGCGAGCTCGGCGACCTGCCTGGTGGTTGGCCGGAGCCATTCCGCACCAAGGTGCTGCAGGGCAAGAGCGTGAAGTTCGGCATCACCGAAATTAGTGAGGCAGACTCGCAGGCGCTAGTAGCCGCTGACGCGAAGACTCGTCGCTCTACTTTGAACCGTTTGCTGTTTGCCGGGCCGACCAAGGACTTCGAGAAGTTCCGTGAGACTTACGGCCGCCTCGACCAGATTGACACTGTCGACTATCTGTATGGTCTCGAGCCGGGCAAGGAACACGTCGTCGAGATTGCGCGTGGAGTTCAGCTTTACGTGGGCTTCGAGGCAATCGGTTCGCCAGACGCCAAGGGCTTCCGCACTGTGATGGCAACGCTCAATGGGCAGCTGCGTCCGATCAACATCCGTGATCGCAAAATTGCCTCGGATGTGGTTACCGCCGAAAAGGCAGACGCCAGCAACCTGGGCCACGTCGCCGCACCATTTGCCGGTGTCGTGACTTTGCAAATTGTTGAGGGCACTCACGTTGAAGTGGGGCAGCCGGTAGCGACTATCGAAGCCATGAAGATGGAGGCCACGATTACGGCCAGCATCGCCGGAGTGGTTCGACGCCTGGCAATCGGAAAGACGCAGCCTGTCGATGCGGGCGATCTCATCCTTGTTGTAGAGCCTGAGTAGCCTGTCACTGTAAAGCCCGCAGACGGCTAAACTTGGGTGATTCGCTTTTGCGAATGCATTTTTAGGAGTCAAATAGTGGCGATTTGGGACAAAGATCCAGAGGGCGAAGACCTTTTCGCACCTCGTCCGGCGCAGCCTGAGGCTCAGGTTCAGAACCAGTCACTTGCAGAGCTCGCTTTAGATTCGGGCATTATCGACATCTCGCCGAGCACCCAGTCAATCGAGATTGTCACAGACACCGTCGCTAACAAGATCGTTTCGCCAACCACCGAAGTTGCAGACCCAAACCAGACTCGCCGATCGAACTACTCGCGTCGCGACTCGCTTCGCGGCGAGACCTTCGATCAGCCAGAGCCAGCAGCGATGCTCACCGCAGATCGACTCATCGACACATCCTCGCGCTTCCGCCCGGCTCCAGAGGGCGGCTTCCGTAAGTTCGTCTACTACCTAAGCCTAAAGACCATCAACCTTGGCGATTCGCTCAAGGTTCGTGAGCGCAAGGCGCTCGACATGCGCATCTCTCAGTCAATCGGGGCAGGATCGCGTTTCGTGCCCGTGCTCACTCGTAAGGGCGGGGTTGGAAAGACCACGGTCACCACGCTTCTCGGCATGGCCCTGGCCCTGACGCGCGAAGACCGCGTTATTGCGATTGATGCCAACCCTGACCGCGGAACCCTGGCAGAGCGCATCTCAAAGTCGACTCGTTTCACTGTTCGCGACGTAGTAAACCGTGCCGCAGCCATCGACGGATTCACCGATTTCTCGACCATGGTCTCGCGCGATGTGACTCGCTTGGATGTGCTCGCATCTGACTCTGACCCAATGCTCTCTGAGGCTTTCAACGAGGGTGACTACAACGTGGTTGCCGACATGGCGGCTCGCTATTACTCGATCGTGTTGACCGACTGCGGTACCGGCATCGTCCACTCGGTGATGCGACCGACTCTGCAGCGCGCTAACACTCTCGTGATTGTTTCGGGTGGTTCGGTTGATGAAGCCCGCTTGGCCTCCGAAACTCTGACCTGGCTCGAAGCCAATGGCTATGGCGACCTGGTTCGGAACGCAGTCGTTGCGCTAAAT
>CAITNA010000080.1 GCA_903893675.1 uncultured Micrococcales bacterium | reverse complement strand
GCGGTGCCGCCAGGGTTCTGCGACTTCAGAAACGCCGCGGTCGCCAACGCGGATGTCCAGATGCGGTCTTCAGGAACGTTCAAGCCGCCGGCACGAAGTCGCGCAGACAGGTCGCGAGGTGTGTAGATCGAGTTGTTGGTCAGCACCAGAAACGGAGTGCCGTTCTTCTCCCACTGACTGATGAGCTCTGAAGCTCCGGGAAGCACATGTCCCTCGTGAACGAGCACACCATCCATGTCGGTGAGCCAAGTTGTGATTTTGCTGCGGTCGGCCATGAGGCAAGCCTACCCGCGTGGCTAGGCTGGTCGGGTGAACAGCATGAAGCGACAGAGCATCGGCGGCTATCTGCTGCTCGGTGCAATTGCATTGGCGCTCATCCTTGCAAATTCACCCTTGGATGGTCTTTACCGCGGTTTTGCAGATAACAGCGGTCTGCGCACAATCGCCCTCGCACTTTTCTTTCTGAACGTCGGGCTCGAGCTGCGCCACGAGGTTCGCGACGGAATTCTGCGCAAGCCGCGGCTCGCGGTTGTTCCCATTTTTGCTGCGGTGACCGGCATGATCGTGCCGGCTGGCATTTTCTTGCTATTCAACATCGGTCGAGCAACTGCCGCGGGCTGGCCAACCGTGATCTCGTTTGATGTTGCCTTCGCGCTCGCGGTGCTTTCGATTGCCGGCCGCTGGCTGCCTCGGCAGCTTCGAGCCTTCGTGCTCTCGATCGCAGTGGTCGATGATTCGCTCGCAATCGTGGTTCTTGCCCTGGTCTTCGCCGGCAGCTTCAACCCGACCGCCCTGGTCTCGCTGGCCGCCCTGGCGCTCGGCCTTCTGGTTCCTGGCCTGCACCGGCTGCGCCCAGCGCTCGACCCGGCCGTAAACCTCCTCGCCTTGCCGCTGTTCGGCTTTCTGTCTGCGGGGGTCGCATTCGGCAGCATCGCCGGCAGCCTCGATGGCTACCTGATGATTTCGATTGCCGTTGCCATCCTGGTTGGTAAACCGCTCGGCATTCTCGGCGGCACGTTTATCGCCACTAAATCGAAACTTGGCAGCTTGGACGCTGCAATCACCTGGCCACTGCTTCGCCGGGTCGCACCGATTTTCGCGATGTGCTTCACCGTTTCGATCTTGATGTCGCAGCTCGCATTTGCGAACGACGATGCCCTGCACGCGAGCGCGAACCTCGCGGTTGTTATCGTTGCTTGCGCGATGGCGCTGGTGAGCTCGCTCTACCTGTGGCGCGGAAAGAAGCTTCATGGCTGAATTACAAAATTCGAACGACGGGTTAGGTGAGCCGAGTCACGAGCAAACCACCTGGGGTGTCGGACCATGGGTTGGTGAATTGCCAACTGAAGATTTCTATGACGAAGAGCTTCTGCGCAACGGCGACACTCGAAACGTCGTCGACAAATATCGCTACTGGAAAATGGAAGCAATAATCGCCGATCTCGATATCAAGCGACACAAGTTTCACGTTGCAATCGAAAACTGGCAGCACGATCTAAACATTGGCTCAATCGTGCGAACCGCAAATGCGTTTCTCGCCGAAGAGGTTCACATCATCGGCCACCGCCGTTGGAATCGTCGCGGCGCAATGGTCACCGATCGCTACCAGCATGTTCGCCATCATCCGACGGTCGAGGATTTTGTAATTTGGGCCCGCGAAAACTCACTGCCGATCATCGCCATCGACAACGTGCCAGGATGCTCGCAACTCGAGACTTACAAATTGCCCGAGAGCTGCGTGCTGCTGTTCGGCCAGGAAGGCCCGGGGTTGAGCGAGGCCGCCATAGCGGCATCCGAGGTGGTGCTCGAGATCACCCAGTTCGGCTCGACCAGGTCAATCAACGCCAGTGCTGCGGCTGCCATAACCATGCACAGCTGGGTTGTGCAGCACGTCGACTTTCCGCGTAACTAAGGGCCGTGCATCCCAGAGGGCACTAGGTCGAGAGCCTCACCGCAACTAAACTTGACAGGGAACGCACTCGCGAACCACCCCTTTTTCAGAAAGGCTTCGGCATGCCTGCAATCGTGCTCGTTGGCGCCCAGTGGGGCGATGAAGGCAAGGGCAAGGCCACAGACCTGCTCGCCGAGCGTATCGACTACGTAGTCAAGTTCAACGGCGGAAACAACGCCGGCCACACCGTGGTCATCGGCAACGAAAAGTACGCCCTTCACCTGTTGCCCTCTGGCATTTTGACCCCTGGCGTTGTGCCGGTTATTTCGAACGGCGTGGTCATCGACCCGGCCGTGCTGTTCCAAGAGCTCGACGCACTGAACGCTCGAGGCATCGACACCTCGAAGCTGCGCATCTCGGCGAACGCCCACATCATCACGCCTTACAACGTGATCGTCGACAAAGTTTCAGAGCGCTTCCTCGGCAAGCGCGCAATCGGCACCACCGGTCGCGGCATTGGCCCGACCTACGCCGACAAGATCAACCGCGTTGGCATTCGCGTGCAAGACCTATTCGACGAGAGCATTCTTCGCCAGAAGGTCGAGGCCGCGCTCGTTGCGAAGAACAACCTGCTAACCAAGGTTTACAACCGTGCGGCGATCAAGGTCGACGACACTGTGAAAGAGCTGCTCGGTTATGTCGAGCGACTTCGCCCGATGGTTGCAGACACCGCTCTCGAATTGCACGATGCAATCGAAGCCGGCAAGAACGTTTTGTTCGAGGGTGGTCAGGCGACCATGCTCGATGTCGATCACGGCACCTACCCATTTGTAACCTCGTCGAACGCAACCGCTGGTGGCGCATCGACTGGTTCGGGTGTTGGCCCAGGCAAGTTCACCACCGTGATTGCAATCGTCAAGGCATACACGACTCGCGTTGGCTCGGGCCCGTTCCCTACCGAACTGTTCGACGAGAACGGCGAGTTCTTGCGCGCAACCGGTTTCGAGTTCGGCACCACCACCGGTCGCCCACGTCGTTGCGGCTGGTATGACGCTCCGATCGCTCGCTACTCGGCACGCATCAACGGCGTCACCGACTTCGTGCTGACCAAGCTCGATGTGCTCACCGGTCTCAAAGAGATTCCGGTTTGTGTCGCATACGAGGTTGATGGCAAGCGCTTCGACGAGATGCCAGTTTCACAGAGCGACTTCCACCACGCGAAGCCGATCTATGAGAACTTCCCAGGCTGGGATGAAGACATCAGTGGCGCGAAAACTTTCGCGGACCTGCCAAAGAACGCCCAGGACTACGTGCTTGCGGTCGAGAAGCTGAGCGGTGCTCGCATCTCGGCAATCGGTGTTGGCCCTGCTCGCGACGCCATCATCGTGCGTCACGAGATGCTGCAGCGCTAGTCAGCGCTCAAAAAACTAGCTCGCGCTATTTGGTCGCACTACTTCGTGGCAGTCGGCGATGGTGTTGAAGCCGGAGTCGAAGGCGTTGCCGACGACGATGCGTGAGGAATCGAGCTCGACCATCCGTTGACGCTCGCCTTCAGAACCACAGCACAGTCGGCCTGAACCTTCGAAGTGGCGTCGCCAACCGTGATCAACATTGAATCCCAGGTGGTGTTGTCGACATAGGCCTCGAGTTCGGCGAGGTGCGAGAAGTCGGTGTTCAACGCAGTTTTCTCACGCGACTGTTCGATGCCTGCATAGGCGCCGCGGAAAAGCACCCAGTAGAAGTCTTTGGCAGTGGTGGTCTTGTATGCGTTGCCGAGAGCGGTGTTGAAGTTCTCACACGCGACCTTGTCGGATTGCTGCTGAGCCTGCTGCTTGCCGACGGTGCCCGCATAAACGGTGAGACCAACCAATGCAATCAGGATGACCGAGACCGCAATTACGGTGTCGGCCCAGCCCCACTTGAACTTCTTTTTCGCTTCTTTTTTCGGCATGGCACCAAGGCTACCAACACTGGCAAAATAGGCGGGTGGCCAGCAACGACGAACTCGACGACTTCGCAGAAGACGAAGCCGAGCAGCTGTGGGGTGGCGGGCCAACGTCGCTTTCCCGCATCCATAGTGACCACATCCCGTTTTATAAATTCGCTCTTTATATGGACCGCCTCGACCTGCGCCGGGTCGGTTATGAGCTTGAGAAGTTTGCGCCGCTTTTTGACCTCTTGGATGAGGCGCGCGTGAGCCAGGCCAAGACCGTAAATCGCCTGCTGCACCTGCCATCCGGGGCTGAGATGGATCGCGGCGGCAACCTGATTTGGAAGCCAAGACGTGCTCGCGAACTGGAGTTCCGCGTGCTCGAGGTGCTGCATCAGTTCGGGCTTTCGGTCGTGCCTTCGACTATCCGGCGCATTCTCGGCCAGGCGTTCAATCACCTCGAGATGAACGCATTCGACATCGACCTGATCGACGTGTTCTATTGGGCGGCGCTGGCGAAAGTTGCGCGCGATTACGAGTGGCGCGACGAGCGTTTAGCCGAGTGGTGTGACTATCTGGAATACCCGGTTCGCCGGGCCTTCGGCGTTACTTCGTACGCTTACGCTTCGTAACTTCGAGGTCGAGGCGACCCAAGAACCACGAAGCGAAGGTCACGGTTACCAGTGACAGCATCGCGATGCCGCTGAACATCAGCAACACTGCAATCACGCGACCCTCGAAAGTGATCGGCGAATAGTCACCGTAGCCAACGGTTGCGATGGTCACCAGCGCCCACCAAACCGCGTCGCCAAAGTTCGTGATGGTTGCGCCAGGTGCGCTGTGCTCTGCGTCATAGACACCGAGTGCGCAGGTGAATACAAGAAGCGGGAGGATCAATCCGAGATAAATGCCGATGCGAGCTTGAAGGCTCTGAGTCACGCGCGAGAGAAAGCCGATCGCGATGATGACGCGGAACATTCGGAACGCACGGAACATCGGCAGGGCAAGACCCACCATCTCGATGATGTTGCGGCGAAGGAACGTTGCTTTGTTGTCGTGCATCACAAATCGCGCAACGAAGTCGATGATGAACAGACCCCAGATTGCGTCACTCGCGTCGACGACCTCGTTGCGAATTGTTGAGGCCGGATGCGCAAGCACCTCAAACGCGTAGAGCGCCAGGTAAATCAGCGCGAGTACGGCAAGAGGAATAGTCGAGAAGCGCTCCCAGCGCAGCACCGCGAGTTCACGCGGCGATGCGAGTTCGCTGCTGTCGCTCATCCGTGTTTAGTGACCGACGCCGCGAAGCGGCTCGCCGACCTTCTTCTCTTGGATGAGGCGGTTGTCTGCGACCCAGTCCATGACCGAGAACAGCACGCCCGAAACCACGAAGGTCAGGTGAATCACAATTCGCCAGATCAGACCCTGGCCGACGTTTGCGTCTTCCTTGGTTGATAGGTCGATGAAGTCTTTGAGCAACTCGATGACCGAAAGGGCAACCAGTGAGCCGATGAGCTTGAGCTTGAGGCCCGAGAAGTCGATGGTGCCCATCCAGTGAGGGCGGTCAACCGACTCGTGAGCGACCTCGATCTTCGAGACGAAGTTCTCGTAGCCGGCAAACAGAACGATGAGAATCAGGTTGCCGAGCAGAACTAGGTCGAGAAGACCCAGGATGTCGATGGTGAAGACGTGTGGGTCTTCGAGGTTGATGTTGTTCGCGAGGTTCACGAACTCCATGCCGTAGCGCCACAGGAGCAGGCATAGAGCGCCGATGAGGCCTAGGTAGAGCGGGGCAAGCAGCCAACGCGATGCGAAAATCACTCGCTCGAGGAAGTGTGCGATGTTCTTCATGTGTTACCCCTTTGTAAGGCCGATTAGGTCTGCTCTGAGAATAGCCGAAAGGAATGTCGGAGGGTGGCCTTATAAAAGGTGTCGGAAAGGTCAAAATGCTATTTCTAAATGACAACGTCTTCATCGACGCAGTGCGTGAGCCGCAGTTTCCAGAGCTGGTCACCTTATGTGCAAGTTCTCCGTTGGGGCTAGCGCCCTACCGCCGATACTCAGAGGGTTCAATCGTGCGCAACCCAGATCCAGAGTCGATGCTGCCCTACATGTTGCATGTGACCTTGCGCAATGCGCTGCAGCTCATCGGCACCGAGCCACACAATCTCGACTTCGTCGAAGAGAACATCTCTCCTGAGGCGGTCGCCTACTGCTTCTCGGGTCACCAAAAAAGCGACGGAAATCAGACCTGGGGCTATTGCTGGCCTGACGAGATCGACGACGTGCGCTTCGCCTTGGATGACGTTGAAGACATCGACTTTTACCCGCTGTTCGAGGTTCCCAGCGAGCTGCCAGCCAAGTAAAACCGCCAATGTCGGTGGCTGGCCCTATAAATGACTTAGAGCCGGGGTTGGCTGGGGTGGTTTCCTTTCCCTTCCATCTCTCCCTTTCGTTGTTGGTCCCAACCAACTCCGGTTCGACAACTTGCAGCTCCGCCGACTGAAAAGAGAAACCATGGCAAAGCGCAACCTCTACGACGAAGACAGCACAAAGCCTTATCTGATCTCTCGCACGCAAATCGAGAACCACGTTCGTTGCCCGCGCTGCTTCGTGCTCGATCGTCGTCACGGGTTGCGCAAGCCGAGCATCCCAGGCTTTCTTCTGAACACTGCTGTCGATGTCATGCTCAAGCGTGAATTTGATCTGCACCGCGCAGCAGGCACAGTGCACCCGCTGGTTGCCGCAGCCGGCTACAACCTGAAGCCGTTTAATCACCCAGACATTGAAAAGTGGCGCACGATGGGTCAGGGCATGCGTTACGTGCACGAAGAAACCAATCTCGATGTTCAAGGTCTTGTCGACGACATCTGGGTCGATGACGACGGGGTTCTCTATGTTGTCGATTACAAGTCGACGGCCAAGAGCGCACCTGTCGAAGAAGTTGGCGAAGCAGTTTGGCACCAGGCTTACCGGCGCCAGCTCGAGGTCTATCAGTGGATTCTGCGTCGAATGGGTTTCACTGTCAGCAACACCGCCTTTTGGTTCTACGAGACCGGCAACAACACTGCCGAAACTTTCGACCAGGTCATCAAGTTCGACGCACGAGTCATTCCATACGAGGGCAATGACAGCTGGGTTGAATCACAACTTTTCGAGATGAAGGCCGATCTCGATGGCTACTACGTGCCTGATTCAGCAAGCGATTGCGAGCACTGCAACTACTACGCCGAGCGAACCCGCCTGGCCAAGCAGGTTGGCGACGAAGTAGCGCCGCTCTGCGAGCACTGCCAGAAGCCAATGACGGCAATCATCTACGGCTTGCCCGACGGGGATTTCTATGGAGAGAACCAAAACACTAGAGTCTTCGGCGGCTGCACGGTAGGTCCCGAGAATCCTGTGTGGGCCTGCAAAACTTGTGGCACCTATGCAAATTAATGTTCTTGTCGACGACATCACCAAAGTCTCAGTAGACGCAATCGTCAACGCAGCCAATGTCGGGCTGCGCGGTGGCGGCGGGGTCGATGGCGCAATTCATCGCGCTGCCGGCGGCGGGCTGATCACCGCGCTAATCGAGCGTTATCCAGATGGCATGAAGGTCGGCGATGCCGTTGTGACCTTCGGCCACAACCTGCCTTCGATGTACATCATTCACACGGTTGGCCCGCATTACATGAATGTAGGCATCGACCACGAAGCACTTCTTGAGAGCTGCTATCGCCGAAGCCTAGAAGAAGCCGATCGCCTTGGCCTTACGTCAATTGCATTTCCGGCAATCAGCACCGGCGCATATCTTTACCCATTCGAGGATGCACTTCGAGTTGCGATCCGCACCATCCGAGAATTCGAACCGAAGTCACTCGAAACCGTGCACTTAGTTTTCGTTGATGATGAAGCCGCGCAAAAAGCGCTCAACGCACTCGCAAATTAGTTGAAGAGCGCAGGCAGGGTTTCTTCGAAACCTGCACGCAGTTCGTTCAGCTTGAAAGTCGCGAGATCCTGAATCTCGAGCTCATCCGAGTCATCGGTAACACCGATGCGCAGAACTGGAATTCCGCGAGCCTCACACAAACCGACAAACTTCACGTCGTCTTCGCGACCAACCGAAACAATTACACGACCGGTTGATTCGCTGAACAGGGCGCTAGTGCGATCGACATTGTCGCGCTCCATGATTTCGCCGAGCCAAACGCGAGCACCCATGTTGAAGCGCAGAACTGACTCGACTAGCGCCTGAGCCAGGCCGGCTTCCGAAAGGTCGTGAGCCGAGGCAATCAATCCCTGAAGCGAAGCGCCGTGCAGCATGTCGGCAAGAGAGGCCTCGTGAGCCAGGTCGAGAACTGGCGGGCGACCACCCAGGTGACCGTGGATGACCTCAGACCAAACCGAGCCATCCAGTTCGTCGCGGGTTACGCCGAGCAGGTAGATGTTGTTGCCGGCATCCTGCCAGCCAGAAGGAATGCGGCGAGCAACGTCGTCGATCACTCCGAGCACGCCAACCACTGGGGTCGGGTGAATGGCTACATCGCCGGTCTGGTTGTAGAACGAGACATTTCCGCCGGTCACCGGAATGCCCAGTTCGAGGCATCCGTCGGCCAGGCCCGCCGTGGCCTGCTTAAACTGCCACATGACCTCAGGGTTCTCAGGCGAGCCGAAGTTGAGGCAGTTGGTGACCGCCATCGGCTTTGCGCCACCAACAGCGACGTTTCGGTAGGCCTCGGCTAGGGCCAAGCGGGCGCCCTGGTATGGGTCGAGCTGGCAGAAGCGACCGTTGGCATCGGTTGCAATGGCGATTCCGAGACCGCTGTCTTCAGAAACTCGCACCATTCCGCTGTCGTCAGGCATCGCTAGCGCGGTGTTGCCACCTACGTAGTGGTCGTACTGGTTGGTGATCCAAGACTTCGAGGCCTGATTAGGCGAAGTTACGATCTGCAGCAGCTGCGCAGCAAGGTCGGTCGAGTTGTCGTTCGCGCGGTAGAGACCGCCGCCGTTCGAACCCGAGACGTGAACCGAAGCTGCGTTGAGTGCATCCTGGTATGAAGGGTAAGCAACCGGGCGTTCGTAAACCGGGCCGTCGTGCGCGACAGTGCGAGGTGGCACGTTCACGATTTCTTCGTCGCCCCAGTTGATGTAGAGACGTGGCTCCTCGATGACTTCACCGAGAACCGAGTATTCGACTTCCCACTTGTTGACGATGTCTTCGAATTTGCGCAGCGACTTCTTCGGCACAATCGCCATCATGCGCTCCTGCGATTCGCTCATCAGAATTTCTTCTGGAGTGAGTGACTCGTCACGCTTCAAAACCTTTTGCAACTGCACGCGCATGCCGGCGTTGCCGTTCGATGCGAGCTCGCTGGTTGCACAAGACAAACCTGCACCACCGAGGTCTTGAATTCCGGCAACAACCTGAGCCTTGTAAAGCTCGAGGCAGCACTCGATCAAAACTTTTTCAGCGAATGGGTCGCCGACCTGAACTGCCGGGCGACGTGATGGTCCTTCGCTATCGAAAGTCTCAGATGCGAGAACAGAAACTCCACCGATGCCATCTGCTCCGGTGCGAGCACCAAACAGAATTACAAGATCGCCAGGGTTTGAAGCCTTAGCAAGTTTCAAATCTTCGTGACGAAGCGCGCCGACGCTGAGTGCGTTGACCAGTGGGTTGCCCTGATAGATGGCGTCGAAAACAGTTTCGCCACCGATGTTTGGCAGGCCGAGGCAGTTGCCATAGAACGAGATTCCACTGACCACGCCGTGCACAACTCGGGCGGTGTCTGGGTTCGATACCGCACCGAAGCGCAGCTGGTCCATCACGGCAATTGGGCGAGCGCCCATGGTCAAGATGTCGCGAACGATGCCGCCGACGCCAGTGGCCGCGCCTTGGAAAGGCTCGATGTAGCTCGGGTGGTTGTGGCTCTCGACCTTGAAGGTCACCGCCCAGCCCTCACCGATGTCGACCACACCGGCGTTCTCGCCTATGCCGACCATCAGGTGCTTCTTCATCTCGTCGGTGACCTTCTCACCGAACTGACGAAGGTAAATCTTCGAAGACTTGTATGAGCAGTGCTCAGACCACATCACCGAATACATCGCGAGTTCGGCGCTGGTCGGGCGGCGGCCCAAAATTTCACGGATGCGCGCATACTCGTCGTCTTTGAGACCGAGCTCCTTGTATGGCTGTGCGCGATCTGGAGTTGCGAGTGCGTTCGCGGTGGTGTCAACACCACTCGGCTGAGTCTTCTTCTTGAACAGTGCCATTTGATTCCTCAGACGTTTAGGAGTTGACCAGTGCGTTCAGCACAGACTTGAAAAACAAAAGACCATCGACGCCGCTGCGCATCGCGGTTGCGGTGTCAGGGCCGAAGCCAGGTTCGACAGCGTGCTCAGGGTGTGGCATCAAACCAACAACGTTGCCGCGCTCGTTGCGCAAACCTGCGATGTCGTTGACCGACCCGTTCGGGTTGCCACCGATGTAGCGGAACGTGACAAGCCCCTCGCCCTCGAGTCGAGCTAGTTCATCCTTGGTTGCGATGTAACCGCCCTCACCATTTTTCAACGGGATGGTGATTTCCTGATTGAGCTCGAACGCGTTAGTCCACGCGGTGTCCACGTTCTCAACACGCAGACCCTGGTCGCGGCAGATGAAGTGCTGGTGTTCGTTGCGAATCAATCCGCCAGGAAGCAGGTGCGATTCAACGAGAACCTGGAAGCCGTTGCAGATTCCGAGAACTGGAAGACCCTGGTTTGCCTTCTTGATGATCTCTTTCATGACCGGTGCCTGTGCGGCGATTGCTCCGCAGCGAAGGTAGTCGCCGTATGAGAATCCACCTGGAAGAACGACTGCATCGACCTTCTTGATGTCTGCGTCTGCGTGCCAGAGTGAAATCGCTTCTGCGCCGGCTAGGCGAACCGCGCGAGCTGCGTCGCGGTCGTCGAGGGTGCCAGGAAAGGTAACTACACCGATCTTCATGGCTAGTTCTCTAGGGATACGTTGACGACGTCTTCAATGACGTCGTTGCTTAGAAAGCTGGCGCCGAGCTGGCGGGCCTTCTCGATGTCTGCATCCTTGATTTCACGGTCGAAGTGAAGCTCGATGCGCTTGCCGATTCGAACGGCTGCGATGTCTTTGTTGCCGGCTCGGTGCAGGGCGTTTGCCACTGCCTTGCCCTGAGGGTCTAGCAGGTCTGCCTTTGGCATGACCTCAACGATGATCTTTGGCATTTTTCCCCTAAATAGTGGGCAGTTTTGGGCTGTTTAGCGCCCGGCAACATCGGCGAACCCCTTTATTTTAGCGGTTTGTCGGAGGGGCTCCCTACTTTGATGCCATGACTAAAGAAAAAGTAATTGCAGGTGCCGTAATGACCCTAAAAATTGGCAAAGCGGTTCTCATGCCGATTTTTATTGTTGGCGCTTTCATCCTGACTATCGCCTTCGGCACCATCATCAAGGTGCTGATTTCGACAGTCAACGGCAAATAGCCCCACCTAGGGCTGCAGTGTTGCGGTGACCACATATGCACGGATGGTCACACCGACATTGTTGAACGGCCAGCAGGTCGTCAGCGTTAGAGTCGCCGAAGGCTTAGGCACGATCACACTGCGATCCGTGCGCAGCACGATTCGGTGTTCGGCAACGACATAGGTAAATGTGCCCGCCGATGTGCGCACATAAATGGGGTCTCCCACCTTTAGCTCCCCAAGCCGATTGAAGACAGTCGAGCGGTGACCCGACAGTACTGAGTTATCGGAAACGCCAGGGAGCACGCTCTGGCTGAAGTGTCCGACTCCAGCGTTCAGCTCTTTCGATTCCGTTCCTTCAAAGATCGGCCAGCTCAACTTAAGCGTTGGAAACGTGATAGTTCCAATGTGTGCACCGAGAGCTGGCTGCACTTTATAAAGTTGCGCGGCCGTGGAAGGCGCCGGTTCAGCTGTTGCGGTCGCGCTCGCGGTCGGCTTCGCCGAGACCGAGGGCACCGATGAACTCGGGCTTACCGCCGCAACCGGATGAACCACTGTCATGTTGTTTTCGACGAAAGCCCAAACCATCAGGGCAATGCCAATTGCAACAAGGCCAGGGCCCCAGACTTTGAAAAATCCGGCCCTGACCTTGATTGCTAGGTGTTTGGCTTTGTGCCTAAGCACGTGGCTTTCTGAATACCCAAATCAGTGAACCGATGAGTAGCAGCGAAGCTCCGACGACGCCAATCAGATTCCAAGGAGTCTCAGTGTTAGGAAGCGTGCCACCAGTTTCGGTGGTTGCAACAGGTGTCGCGCTCTCGCTAGCCGGTGACGATGGGGTCTCGGTTGGAACAGCGGTCTCAGAAGGCGCGGTTGAAGCAGAAGCCGATGCTGATGCCGATGCAGAAGCCGAAGCCGATGCAGTCGGGGTCGCGCTCGCGGCCGAGCACTGGTCGTTGGTGATGGTGTTGCTATCCAAAGTGACTGCACCGTTGCGAGCAAGAAGCTGGCCTCGGATGGTCGCGCCTGTGTTTGCAGTAATAGAGGTCAGTGCAAAGAGGTGGCCGACGAATGCCGAACCGGTGTCTAGGGTTGCCGAGCTGCCAACCTGCCAGAACACGTTGCACGCCTGAGCGCCGTTGATCATCGAGATCGAACTAGAAGGGGCAGTGATCAGAGTCGATGCGGTTTGGAAGATGAATACGGCGTTTGGATCGCCCTGCGCATCCAAGGTGAGGGTACCCGTGATGCCAAGAGTGCTGTTGCCATAGACGCCGCTAGTAAGCGTTGTGCCACCGAGCTCGGTGCCGACGCTGGTTACAGGAGTGCGACCGGCCGCATCGTCATATGCGTTGACCAGTGCGGTTTTGGCGTCAGTTGCCACGGTGTCGGCAAGGTGCTGAACACCAGTCATTGTGACCGAGGCCGAGCCGGTGAATGCGGTTCCTGGATCGAGACCCACATCGCCGCCGGCGGTGCCAGAGATAGTGGTTGGGCCGGTGTTGGTAATGGTCGAACCAGCGAGAACTGCGAAGTTTGAGGTGGTTCCAAGACCAACCGGCGACTGTGCTGCCTGGCTGAAGCTTGGAATAAGAAGAACGATTGCAACCAGTGGAATCACTGGGATGAGAAAACGCACCTTGCTGGTGCCGATATTAAATTTGGCCAATTTGACCCCCACGTCGGGTGGCCAGAGTTGGCCACAACCCCAAACTATGCCGTTTGCCTTGAAATAGATAGAAAGGCGCACCTTTGCTCGCGCCGCGAACCAGGGTTAGTTCTTGGAGTGGCGCTTGGTGCGGTGCAGTTTGTACTCGCGCAGAGTCAGCCACAAAACGAAGATGTCGAACAGCGTCAGAAGCAGCAAGCCAAGCGTGTATGCCGTGAGCAGCTGGATGGTCTGCGTGACGATGAACAGCGACAGCGCTCCGAGCATGCCGGGGTAGGCCCACTTCTTGTCGGTGAACAGAGCCCAGACCAGAACCACCTTGGTGAGACCGTGGAACGCGAGATACATAGCTGCGTAGTGCGTGGTTGAAGTGTCGATCGAGCTGCCGAACTCGAGAACGAGCTTGGCGATCGGGTTCTGCTCGTTCGAGTTGAAAAAGACATCGATGATCCAGTGCGTGAATGCCTGAACCTGAGTCGGGCTGATGAACCAGGCGAGGAAAGCGCTTAGGGTTTCGAAAAGCCCGAATAATCCTTTGCCGGCAATCGAAATGATGAATGTGCGGTGGAGGAGGTCGGTTTCGCCGCGTACTTGTTTCATGAACTACTCGGCACTCTTTGCGAGCAATGCAACAAGCTCGGCGTATTTCCCCGCGGTCTGCTCAACGATTTCTTTTGGCAGCACAGGTGGCTCACCGGTTTGATCCCAGTTGTCTGCAAGCCAGTTGCGAACGATTTGCTTATCGAAAGAATCTTTGCGCTCGCCTGCAAGCCATGCCTGCTTCGACCAGAATCGACTGCTGTCAGGAGTGAGAACTTCGTCGCCAAGAGTGGTAATTCCGTTTGCGGGGTTGATGCCGAATTCAAATTTCGTATCGGCAAGAATCAAACCTGCAGCCTCGGCCAATTCACTTGCGCGATTGAAGATGCGAAGGCTCAGGTTGCGAAGTTCAGTTGCGTGGTGTGAGCCAACAATTTCAATCACGCGCTCGAAGGTGATGTTTACGTCGTGCTCGCCGAGCTCTGCTTTAAACGCTGGAGTGAAAATCGGCTCTGGCAACCTGTCGCCAAACTGCAAACCGGCAGGAAGCTCAACGCCGCAGATGGCACCGCTTGCCTGGTATTCCTTCCAGCCGCTGCCGCTGATGTAGCCGCGAACAACGCACTCGATCGGGAACATTTCGAGCTTCTTGGCAACCGTGGCGCGGCCCTGAACCCCAGCAGGCACGGGCACTTCGTGCGAAACGTGGTTGGGAACATCCAAGCGGTCAAACCACCAGTTGGTCAGGTTGGTGAGGTGCTCGCCCTTGCCCGGGATGGCCGGCTCGAGCACGTGGTCGAACGCAGAAACGCGATCAGATGCAACAACCAGGATGAGGTGAGAAAGTCCTGCGTCGTCGCTCTCGTAGAGATCGCGAACCTTGCCGCTGTAGACGTGGTGCCAACCCGGCAACTGCAGCGCCATTAGTGCGCAACCTTGGCGGCGATGTCGCGGCGATAGTGCGAACCCTCGAGTGAAATCTTTGCGATGTT
>CAITNA010000079.1 GCA_903893675.1 uncultured Micrococcales bacterium | reverse complement strand
TTGCGAGAATGTCGTCGATTTCACGAAGCTGCTGCGCGCATCCCTCGTAGAAAGCAGGAAGGTAGTGCTCGTCGCGAATCAGGTCGAACGGAGGAAGTTCGTATTCGAGGGTCGAGCGGTTGGCAAATGGGTTTGATGAGTCAAAGGTCATAGCCAATAGCCTAGGCCTGCAATTTGCCGCTAGGCCCGGCTAAATCAAACCGTTATGCCTCTTCTTGAGGCTTCAGCACCACGTCGATTACGGCAACCTCATCGGAGGCCTCGAGGGCTAGGTCGACAATGCGGCCAACGCCCTTCAGGTCGCTTTCGAAGACACGGATGCTGGTCAGCACGCTTGCCGGAGCCTGAAGTGTCGCGCTCAGAACTTCGGCCTTCATCGAAGCCTTCGCATCACTCTTGGCCTTGCGGATGCCGAACAGCACGCTGGCTGCGACCTCCATCAGGCCGTGGTTGCCGGCGTCGAGACCTTCGGTCAGCTCTGCAGCGGTTGGCCAAGCGGCGCGGTGAATCGAACCGGTCTGCCACCAGCTCCAGACTTCTTCGGTCGCATATGGCAAGAACGGGGCGAGCAGTCGAAGCATTACGTGCAGAGCCTTGCGAAGTGCGATCGCTGCGCTGGCCTGAGCCGCCTCGGATGCACCCACCTGACCATAAGCGCGCTCCTTGACTAGCTCGAGGTAGTCGTCGGTGAAGTTCCAGAAGAACTTTTCGGTGAGCTCGAGTGCCTTGGTGTGGTCGTAGTTTTCGAACGCGGCTGTTGCATCGCGAACGACGTCGGCAAGCGAAAGCAACATCGACTGGTCGATTGCCTCGGTGACGTTGCTGTGGCCCGCAGGAACCTCAAATGAAAGCGCAAACTTCGCTGCGTTCAAAACCTTGATCGCCAGACGGCGGCCGATCTTCATCATGCCGGTGTCGAACGCCGCGTCGGTGCCGAGTCGGGCAGATGCTGCCCAGTAGCGAACTGCATCCGAGCCGTGCTCGACGAGTAGGTCACTCGGAGTAACCACGTTGCCCTTCGACTTCGACATCTTCTTGCGGTCTGGGTCGAGAATCCAACCCGAGATTGCTGCGTTGCTCCAAGGCAATTTGCCGTGCTCTTGCTCGCTGCGCAGCAAGGTTGAGAACAACCAGGTGCGAATAATGTCTTGACCTTGTGGGCGAAGGTCGAACGGGAACACCTTCTCGAACAACTCTGGGTCGGCAATCCAACCGCCACCGAGCTGCGGAGTGAGCGACGAGGTTGCCCAGGTGTCCATGATGTCCATCTCGCCAACAAAGCCGTTCGGCTGGTTGCGCTGGGATGCCTCGTAGCCCGCAGGAACATCGCTCGATGGGTCGACCGGCAGCGAGTCCAGGTCAGGAACAAGCGGCGCGTCGAAGTTGGTCTCGCCGTTTGCATCGATTGGGTACCAAACAGGAATTGGCACGCCGAAGAAACGCTGGCGCGAAATCAGCCAGTCACCGGTGAGGCCGTTGACCCAGTTCTCGTAGCGCACGCGCATGAAATCAGGGTGGAACTTGAGCTCTTTGCCAAGCGAAATCAGGCGCTCGCGCAGCGCGGCATCGCGACCACCGTTGCGGATGTACCACTGGCGGGTCGAAACGATCTCGAGCGGCTTGTCGCCCTTTTCGAAGAACTTGACCGGGTGAGTGATCGGCTTTGGCTCGCCGATCATGTCGCCACTCTCGGTGAGAAGCTCAACAACGCGCTGCTTGGCCGAGAACACGGTCTTGCCAGCTAGCTCAGCAAACGCGGCCTTGCCTGCGTCGGTGGTGATTGCATCAGGTGCATCACTCAGGATGCGGCCATCCCAGCCAATGATGGCGCGGTTTGGCAGGTCGAGTTCGCGCCACCAGATCACGTCGGTGACGTCACCGAAAGTACAGATCATGGCGATGCCCGAACCCTTGTCGATCTGCGCCAGGCGGTGTGCGACAACCGGAACCTCGACGTCGAACAGCGGGGTGTGAACGGTCTTGCCGAATAGGTGCTTGTAGCGATCGTCGTCAGGATGCGCGACCAAAGCGACACACGCAGGCAGCAACTCAGGGCGAGTGGTCTCGATGAAGACCTTGCCGCCTTCGACCAGCGCAGGATCGACGTTGAAACCGAGGCGGTGGTAGGCACCAGGCTGATCGCGGTCTTCGAGTTCGGCCTGAGCAACCGCGGTGCGGAAGGTGATGTCCCACAGGGTAGGCGCCATCGACTGGTATGCCTCGCCGCGGGCAAGGTTGTTCAAGAATGCCTTTTGCGAAACCGCCTGAGCGTTCGGGGCAATGGTTTGGTAGGTCTGCTTCCAGTCGACCGAAAGACCGAGCTGGCGCCACAGCGACTCGAAGACCTTTTCGTCTTCTACGGTTAGGCGCTCGCAAAGTTCGATGAAATTGCGACGCGAGATCGGAATCTGGTCGGCAGCCTTCGAACTCTTGTTGTCGCCACCTTCGAACGGAGGCGCGAAGCCCTCAACGTAAGGCAGCGAAGGGTCGCAGCGAACACCGAAATAGTTCTGCACGCGGCGCTCGGTTGGCAGGCCGTTGTCATCCCAGCCCATTGGGTAGTAAACCTCGAAGCCCTGCATGCGCTTGAAGCGGGCGACCACATCGGTGTGGGTGTAGCTAAAGACGTGACCGACGTGAAGTGAGCCAGAAGCGGTCGGTGGCGGGGTGTCGATCGAATAGACCTGGTCGCGAGTGGCCTCAAGCTTGAAGCGGTAAACGCCTGATTCTTCCCAGACCAGGCCCCACTTGTCCTCAAGACCCTCGACGCCCACCTTTTCGGGTGCGCTGGCGGGGGCTAAAACATTGTGCTGGGCATGCGGGTTCACGCGAAAGTCTCCTGAAAACGGGGTGGTTAAAGGTTAACATTGACTCAGTTAATTCATCCCAGAAAGCCCTCGATGTATCCGAAGTCTGAATCCGGCCGCGACGGCGTGAACCCAAGCCCGAGTTTCCCGAAGCTCGAAGAGCAGATTCTCGAATATTGGGCCAAGGATGGCACTTTCCAGGCCTCCATTGACCAGCGCAAAGACCAGAACGCCCCAGAGTTCGTCTTCTATGACGGCCCTCCGTTCGCCAATGGCCTGCCGCACTACGGACACCTACTTACCGGTTACAGCAAAGACATGGTTCCGCGCTACAAGACCATGCAGGGCTTCAGGGTTGAGCGCCGCTTTGGCTGGGACACCCACGGTCTTCCTGCCGAGGTAGAGGCAGAGCGTCAACTAGGCATCTCGGGTCGCCCAGAGATCGAAAAGTACGGCATCGACAAGTTCAACGAGTATTGCCGCAGTTCTGTGCTCAAATACACCGACCAGTGGCGTGAATACGTAACCCGCCAGGCTCGCTGGGTTGACTTCGACAATGACTACAAGACCCTAGACACTCCGTTTACCGAGAGCGTCCTGTGGGCGTTCAAGCAGCTGCACAACAAGGGCCTGATCTATGAAGGCTTCAAGGTGCTTGCATACTGCTGGCGCTGCGAGACCCCGCTGTCAAACCACGAACTTCGCATGGATGACGAGGTCTACAAGACCCGCCAAGACCAGACGGTGACCGTTACTTTCCCAGTTACAGAAGGCGCGCTCGCGGGAGTTCGCATGCTGGCGTGGACGACCACTCCGTGGACTCTGCCGACCAACTTCGCGCTCGCGGTAGGCCCTGAGGTCGAATACGCCGTAGTGGTTGCCGGCCCGAACGGCGCAGGCGATGGAGGAGCACCGGGCACCAAGTACCTGCTCGCCAAGTCACTAGCCGGTGGCTATGCCAAAGACCTCGGCTATGAAAACGCAGAAGACATCGTCATCGAATCAACCCACATGGGTTCCGCGCTCGCGGGGGTTAAGTACGCGCGCCTGTTCGACTACTACGCCGACCCAGAGAAGTTTGAGATCGCCAACGCTTGGCAGGTAGTTGTCGCCGAATATGTGGCAGACAACGAGGGAACCGGCATTGTTCACCAGGCACCTGCATACGGTGAAGACGACCAGAACGTTTGCAACGCCGCCGGCATTCCGACCTACGTCTCGGTCAACGAGCGCGCAGAGTTCAATTCGCTGATCACCGACTTCGAGGGTCAGCACGTTTTCGAGGCCAACAAGCCGATCACCCAGCGCCTAAAGGCCGACGGTCGCTTGCTTCGCCAGGCCTCTTATGAGCACCCATACCCGCACTGCTATCGCTGCAAGAACCCGCTGATCTACAAGGCTGTTTCTTCATGGTTCGTTGAGACCACCAAGCTGCGCGACCGCATGCTCGAGCTCAACCAGCAGATCGACTGGACGCCAGAACACACCAAGGATGGCTCGTTCGGCAAGTGGCTCGAGAACATCCGTGACTGGGCAATTTCGCGCAACCGTTTCTGGGGCGCACCGATTCCGGTTTGGAAGTCTGACGACCCGAACTACCCGCGTCTTGATGTCTATGGCTCGCTCGACGAACTCGAGCGCGACTTCGGCGTTCGACTAACCGACTTCCACCGCCCGCACATCGACAACCTGACCCGACCAAACCCGGATGACCCTACCGGCAAGTCGACGATGCGTCGTGTGCCAGAGGTGCTCGACTGCTGGTTCGAATCAGGTTCGATGCCATTTGCTCAGGCGCACTATCCGTTTGAAAACCAGGAGTGGTTCGAGACTCACGCGCCAGGTGACTTCATCGTCGAATACGTTGGTCAGACTCGCGGCTGGTTTTTCACGCTGCACGTGCTCTCGACCGCGCTGTTCGATCGCCCTGCGTTCAAGTCGGCGATCTCGCACGGAATCATTCTCGGCAACGACGGTCAGAAGATGTCGAAGTCGTTGCGCAACTATCCAGACGTTAACGAGGTCTTCGACCGCGATGGCGCAGATGCGATGCGCTGGTTCTTGCTTTCGTCACCGATTCTGCGCGGAGGCAACCTGATCGTGACTGAGCAGGGCATCCGTGAGGGAATGCGCCAGTTCATTTTGCCGCTGTGGAACACCTATTACTTCTTCACTCTCTATGCGAATGCCTCGGGCGTCGAGGCGAAGCGTTCGTTTGCTTCGACCGACGTGCTCGACCGCTACCTGCTTGCAAAAACCAAGACCCTGATCGGCGAACTCGAGAGCGACTTCAACCGCTACGACTCGACCGGCGCTGCCAACAAGCTTCGCGACTTCGCTGACGTTCTCACCAACTGGTATGTGCGTCGCTCGCGTGATCGCTTCTGGAATGAAGACCAGCAGGCCTTCGACACGCTCTACACCGTGCTCGAAATCGTCTGCCGCCTGGCTGCGCCTCTCGCACCGATGGTCACCGAAGAGATCTGGCGTGGCCTAACCGGCGGCCGCAGCGTGCACCTGACCGACTGGCCTGCCGCCAGCGAGATCAATGGCGATGCCGAACTGGCTGAGGCCATGGATGCCGTTCGCACCATTTCGTCTGTTTCACTCGCGCTGCGCAAGACCAACGGCCTTCGCGTGCGTTTGCCGCTGAGCGAACTGACCGTGGTGACCACCAAGGTCTCGGCACTCGGTGACTTTGCCGACCTCATCGCAGATGAGCTCAACGTTAAGAAGGTTCAACTTGTTGAACTTTCGGCAGATGCCACCGAAAAGTTCGGCGTGGTCAAGCGTCTAAGTGTTAACGCTCGCGCCGCTGGCCCGCGCCTTGGCAAGAACGTGCAGTCGGTCATCCAAGCAGCAAAGGCTGGCGATTGGTCTGAGGTCAACGGAGTTGTTACCGCCGGTGG
>CAITNA010000078.1 GCA_903893675.1 uncultured Micrococcales bacterium | reverse complement strand
GCTGCACGACCTCGGCATCGACGACCCGCTGATCGACATTGCGAAGCAGCTCGAGGAGGCCGCGCTGAACGACCAGTACTTCATTGAGCGCAAGCTTTACCCGAACGTAGATTTCTACAGCGGCATCATCTACAAGGCGCTGGGCTTCCCAGCTCACATGTTTACGCCGCTGTTCGCCCTTGGCCGTCTTCCAGGATGGATCGCCCACTGGCGCGAAATGATGACCGACAGCCACACCAAGATTGGTCGCCCGCAGCAGGTCTACATCGGCCCTGGTCTGCGCCACGTTCAGTAATTGATTCTGCGCTCGGCGCAGGTTTGAAGAGTTACTTGGCGGTTAGCCAATAAACGTCTGTGTCGCCGTAGCTCTTGATTTCTTCGAGCTCAAAACCGGCAGGCACCGCAAGCTTCTCGCCGCGGCTCGAACGCTCAACCACGACGCACGCGCCACTGTTCAAAACGCCGGTTAGGGCATCCAAGTTAGTGACAACCTCGTCGTTCAAAACTTCGTATGGCGGATCGATGAAAACCAAATCGAACTTTGCGGTCGCGCTGGCTAGAAAGGCCGAGACAGCCTTGTGCTCGACGCGAAACTCAAGTTCGACGCCCTCTTTGGCCAGAGCCTTTTCAATCAGCACTGCGTTCTGCTTGCAAACAGCTGCAGCCTTGCCGTCTTTATCGACGAGCATCACAGCAGTTGCGCCGCGGCTAGCTGCCTCGAGTGCGAGTGCGCCGGTTCCGGCATAGAGGTCGAGAACGGTTGCGCCTTCGATGATGTTGCGCGATTCGAGGCGCGAGAAGATGCTCTCTCGAATTCGATCTGAGGTTGGGCGAGTGGCCTTCGCCGGTGATGCGAGGCGAAGTGAGCCCGCGATGCCGCCAATAATTCGTGTCATTTGTGCCCAAGCCTAACCTGTCAGCAAAGATTGAAGCATGCTGCTGCCTTCCGATTCGCTGGTCAACCTGCTCGGTGACCGAACGGCAAAGGCATTCGCGAAACACCTCGGCGTCAAAACTGCTAGCGATCTGCTTCAGCATTTTCCGCGTCGCTATTCGAGCCGCGGCGAACTGACCCCAATTGCCGAGATTCCAATCGGCGAGGCGGTCAGCGTGGTTGCCGATGTTGTTGACGTTCGCGAGCGACACATGCGCGGCCGCGCCGGAAGCCTGCTCGAGGTGCGCATCACCGACGGCGAGGGCATGCTCTCGCTCACCTTCTTCAATCAGGCCTGGCGTGCAAAGGAACTAAAGCCGGGTGCCCGCGGGCTATTCGCCGGCAAGATCTCGGCCTACCAGGGCAAGCTGCAGCTGGCGCACCCCGACTATGAGCTGTTCCCCGAGGAAATCAGCGAACAAGACGCCAAGGCCTGGGCAGACCTTCCGATTCCGATTTATCCGGCAACATCCAAAGTCACCACTTGGATGATCCAACGCGCGATGGGCGTCGTGCTCGATGTCATCGGGGTGATTGCCGAGGAGCTTCCGCGCGAGGTGGTTGCAGCCAACAAACTGCTGCCGCTCGATGTGGCGATTCGCCAGATTCACCAGCCAGATAATCACGGGCAATGGCAGGAGGCCCGCGACACTCTGCGCTTTCATGAGGCCTTTCTG
>CAITNA010000077.1 GCA_903893675.1 uncultured Micrococcales bacterium | reverse complement strand
GTCGTATGCGGCGGCGAAGGCGGCGCAGGTAGTTCTCAATGAATTCCTCGGCACCATCGGCGTGCAGCACGAAGTTGCTGACCTGACGGTCTTCGCCTGTGAATGGGCGCAGCGCTTCATCCCAGAACGGGTTTGGCAAAAAGCGCATGTCTGCAACGTTGTCTGCATCTGCCGGCAAGCCGTACTTGAAACCGAAGCTCATCACGGTGACCTGCAGCTTCTTGCTCTCTTCGAGCGAGAACGAGTCGCTGATCTTGTTGCTGAGCTGGTGAATGTTGAGGTCTGAGGTGTCGATGATGACATCGGCGGTCTCGCGAATGGCGAGCAAGCGATTGCGCTCGGCTGTGATGCCATCGAGAATCGTGCCGTCTGCCTGCAACGGATGAGGGCGGCGAACATTTTCGAAGCGCTTGACCAGAGCTGCATCGGTGGCCTCAAGGAACAACAGGCGCATGTTGACGCTGTTTTGACGAAGTGACTGCAGGCTGTCGTGCAGGTCGCCGAAGAACTCGCCGCCACGAACATCCATGATCACGGCCAGTTTTGGCAACGGGGTCTTGGCCAGCGAGAACAGGTCTGAAATCGGGCCGAGCATCTGCGGTGGCAGGTTGTCGACCACATACCAGCCGAGGTCTTCAAGGGCGTTGCCGACAGTAGAGCGACCGGCACCGGACATGCCGGTGACAATCAGCAGTTCTGCCTTGCGCTCTTGATTCACGGGGTCCCTTCGGCGTGTCGTAGCAACTCTACGCCTTCGCGACACGCCCGAAACCGAAAAATCAGGGATTTAATCGAGCTGTAATCTCGGCTGCCAGGGCCTTGCCGATGCCGGCAACCTCAGAGATTTCTTCGACGGTTGCCACCTTGAGGTGCTTGGCCGAACCGAAGTGCTTGAGCAGGGCCGCAACGCGCTTGTCGCCCAGGCCGGGGATCTCGCTGAGCTGCGAGCCGATGGCGCTCGAGCGCTTCTTGCGCTGGAAGGTGATGGCAAAGCGGTGGGCCTCGTCTCGGATGCGCTGCATCAGGAACAGCTCGTCTGTGGCTCTCGGCAAGATCACCGGGAACGGGTCACCAGGCAGCCAGACCTCTTCGAGGCGCTTGGCAAGGCCGCAGACTGCAAGACCCTCTACCCCGGAGTCTCGAATGGCTCTGGCCGCCGCGTTGACCTGTGGCTGGCCGCCGTCGACGATCAGCAGGTTCGGCCGGTAGCTGAACTTGGTTGGGTCGGCCTCGGCATCCTCGGTTGGGTTCTTCAGGTATTTCAGGCGACGCATCAACACCTGATAGATCGAGTCGGTGTCGTCAGTGGTCGATTCGATCGAAAAGCGGCGGTACTGGCTCTTCTTAGGAAGGCCATCCTCGAAGACCACCATCGAGGCCACCACGTCGGTGCCCTGCAGGTGGCTTACGTCGAAGCACTCGATGCGAAGAGGGGCGTCTTCGAGCTGCAGCGCGCGCTGAATTCCGGCGAGTGCATCGGCTCGAGCCGTGAAGTCTGCACTTCGGCGGTTCTTGTAAAGCATCAGCGAGTGTTTGGCGTTGGTCAGGGCAGTCTCGCCCAGTTGGCGTTTGTCTCCGCGTTGGGCCGTGCGCAGTGAAACCTTCGAACCGCGCAGTTCGCGAAGCCAGGTCTCGAGCGCCGCGTGATCTTCTGGCAGCATCGGCACGATGACCTCTTTCGGCACATCGACCACCAACCCAGGCTTGCTCGGCGTGTAAATGTTCTGCAGCACATATTCGACAAGCTCCGGCAGGCTGCGCTCGAGCTCCTTGTCGACAACCCAGCCACGAACACCACGGATGCGCCCACCGCGCACGATGAACAACTGCACTGCCGCCGCCAACTCGTCATCTGCGATGGCAATCAGATCTGCATCTGTGTCGTCGGTGAACACCACTGTGCTCTTTTGCAGAATCTGCTCGAGCGCGCTGACATCGTCGCGCAGCTTTGCGGCCAGTTCGTATTGCTCGGCCTCGCTTGCCGCGAACATTCGCGCCTTCAGGCTCGCAACAAACTTCTCGTCGCCACCGCCGATGAATTCGGCGAGTTCTGTGACCTTGGTGCGGTGCGCCGGCGCCTCAATGCGACCAACGCACGGAGCGCTGCACTTGCCGATATCTGCGAGCAGACATGGGCGACCAGAGCTGGCCGCCCGCTTGAACGTGCCGTCGCTGCAACTGCGAACTGGAAATACCTTGAGCAGAGTGTCGAGCGTTTCTCGCAGTGCCCAGGCGTTGGTGAATGGCCCAAAATATCTCAGCCCTGCCGCATCGCGATTGCGGGTGACGAAGACTCGCGGGAATTCATCCTGGATTGAAACGGCCAGGTATGGGTATGACTTGTCGTCTTTGAAGACCACGTTGTATGGCGGATCGAACTCTTTGATCCACATGAACTCGAGTTGCAACGCCTCGTATTCGTTCTTGACGATGGTCCATTGCAGGTCGACGGCCCTTGTCACCATTCGCCTGGTGCGCTCGTGCAGGGTGT
Organism: uncultured Micrococcales bacterium; assembly: GCA_903893675.1. GTDB lineage: Bacteria > Actinomycetota > Actinomycetes > Actinomycetales > Microbacteriaceae > Rhodoluna. The sequence goes on along the minus strand of CAITNA010000077.1, from coordinate 1,385 downwards.
CTAGCGGTGCGAAATAACTCTGCAGGCGCGAGCGCAGGTTCTTCGCCTTGCCAACGTAAAGCACTCGCCCACGCTTATCGAACCAGCGATAGACGCCTGGGGCTGCCGGTATCTCCGAGGTTTTCGGGCGCCAGCTGAGCTCGTCGGCCACGTTAGGCCAGCGCTTCCTTGAGGAACTTGCCGGTGAATGATTCCTTGACCTTTGCAACGACCTCAGGGGTTCCGGTTGCCAGAATGGTTCCTCCGCCGGCACCGCCTTCTGGCCCTAGGTCGATGACCCAGTCTGAACTCTTGATCACATCGAGGTTGTGCTCGATGACGATCACGGTATTGCCCTTGTCGACGAGGCCGCCGAGAACCATCAGCAACTTGCGAACATCCTCGAAGTGCAGGCCGGTGGTCGGCTCATCGAGAACATAGATGCTTCGCCCGTATGAACGGCGCTGCAATTCTGTTGCCAACTTCACGCGCTGTGCCTCGCCACCGGAAAGCGTGGTTGCACTCTGACCGAGGCGAACGTATCCGAGGCCAACCTCGACTAGTGTCTCGAGGTAGCGAGCAATCGCGTTGACCGGCGCAAAGAACTCTGCGGCTTCGGCAATCGGCATCTCGAGCACCTGCGCGATGTTCTTGCCCTTGTAGTTGACCTGCAGAGTCTCGCGGTTGTAGCGCGCTCCGTGGCAAACCTCACAGGCAACATAAACGTCTGGCAAGAAGTTCATCTCGATCTTCAAAGTGCCATCACCGGCACAGGCCTCGCAGCGGCCGCCCTTCACGTTGAACGAGAAACGACCCTGCTGATAACCGCGGGCCTTGGCCTCGTTGGTCTCGCTGAAAAGTTTGCGAATGTGATCGAACACGCCGGTGTATGTCGCCGGGTTGCTTCGCGGGGTTCGACCGATTGGTGCCTGGTCTACGTGAATCACCTTGTCGAGCTGGTCGATTCCGTCGATGCGCTTGTGCTTGCCCGCCACGCCCTTTGCGCCATTGAGGCGATTGGCGAGAGTCTCATAGAGGATGTCGTTGACCAGAGTCGACTTGCCAGAACCGCTAACTCCAGTGACGGCGGTGAAGACACCGAGTGGGAACTCTACGTCGATGTTCTTCAGGTTGTTCTCTCGGGCACCAATGACCTTGAGCTTTCGCTTCGGGTCAATTGGTCGGCGCGAAGTTGGAGTCTCGATCTTTTCGCGACCACTCAGAAACGCACCTGTTACCGACTTCTGGTTCTTCAGGATGTCCTTGTATGGGCCAGAGTGAACTACCTCGCCACCGTGCACGCCTGCACCTGGGCCGATGTCGACAATCCAGTCGGAGGCCTTGATGGTGTCTTCATCGTGCTCGACGACCAACAGAGTGTTGCCTAGGTCGCGAAGCTTGACCAG
>CAITNA010000076.1 GCA_903893675.1 uncultured Micrococcales bacterium | reverse complement strand
CGGCTGCGTTTAGCGCGATGTGGGCAGTGTTTATGGCGCGCTTGAGGCGAGAGGTGTAGAGCAGGTCTGGCTTTAGGCCCGACTCGGCAATCAGCTCGCCGGCGCGCTTGGCCTCCGCGCGACCCTGATCGCTCAGGTCGACATCCACCCATCCGGTGAAGAGGTTTTCTTGGTTCCAAACGCTGTTGCCGTGGCGCAACAAAATCAACGTGTAAGTCATGGGCTAATTTTAGCCCGTGGCTATGCGCAAACCCCTCGGCAACATCACCCGAGGCACGACTAATCCGAATCGACTGCGTCGAGTCGATCGCTACATCGCCGGTCTACCGATTGCATCAAAACCTGGGATGGTCGCCGTCGATCTTGGCTTCGGTGCCAGTCCAATCACAGCAATCGAATTGCTCGCACGCTTGCGAGACAAGAACCCGTTGGCTCGCGTCGTTGGAATCGAGATTGACCGCGAAAGGGTGGAACGCGGAAAGCCGTTTGAGAGCGACGCGCTGAAATTCATCCACGGTGGCTTTGAAACGCCACTGCCGACCGAGTTTGGTTCGAGCGCAGATTTGATTCGCGCGTTCAATGTGCTTCGGCAATATGACGAAGAGCAAGTGGCTGGGGCCTGGGCTCAAATGCAGTCACGCTTGAGCTCGGATGGAATTTTGGTCGAAGGCACCTGCGACGAAATCGGTCGCGTGAGTTGCTGGGTGAGGCTAGATAGAAACGCGCCGCTGTCGCTGACGATTTCGCTTCGCCTGCTTGGTCTCGACGAGCCGAGCAAGGTTGCCGAGCGCCTGCCGAAGGTTTTAATTCACCGCAACATCGAGGGCGAGAAGATTCACGAGTACCTGCGGGCGCTAGACCTGGCTTGGCGCAACCACTCTGCGCTCGGGGTCTTCTCGCCTGTTCAAAGATGGATGGCGGTGTGCCGCGATATGGGAGCAGCCGGTTGGCCCGTGGCTAATGAACCGAAACGTTGGCGACTTGGTGAGATCACCGTGGACTGGTCGGCTGTAGCGCCTAAACCTTAGGCAGCTCTTCGCGGGCGTCGTCTTCGCTCATGCCGCTGGCACAGAGCAGGTCGACCATCAGCGGGCGAAGCAGCAGTAGGACGCTGGCCTCGCGCAGCTCATCGGCTATGCCAAAGCGCTTCGGGTCGAGCTGGTGAATCACGTCGAGGTATTGCTGCTGGGCTTCTTCGAGCTTGGCCGGGTTCTCGAGGCCCTGTGCCAGGCTCATGGTGCCAACAAAGATCTGCTCGATGAGCTCGGCCAAATATGGGCGGGGCTGCTTGTCGCGCAACAAGAAGTCGATGCGGCGAACGACCACGCGCAGATTTCGGGTGGCGAGGTCCATGCCGCGAAGCAGGCGAACCTGCTCGCCGAGGTCATCGCGATATTTGCGCAAGAACGGCGAGATTCGCGAGATGGCGATTGCGCTGTCGAGCGACATGCGCCAGTTGTCGATCAGGGGCTGACTGCGGCGAACTCGCGAAAGGGCCTCGTCTGCCACCTTGAAGTCGGAGTTCTGCAGTGCCACGCGCAGTGAGCGCAACGAATCGAGAAATACGTCGAAGAGTCTGTCGGCATCCTTGATGGCTGCGCCTCGAGGGTCACGCGGAATCAGAGCCGTGACCAAAAGCGCGGTGACACCACCGATGAAGCCGTCGATGCTTCGCACGAACGATCCACCAGGTGGGGCCGCGAGCAACTGCACCAGCATCGACTGAATGCCCACGGTGATCGCGAATGCCGCACTCGGCGAAATGAATCGCGCGAGCAAGAACGAGACCAAAAGCGTGACCGCAATTTGCCAGATGCCCTGACCGAATGTCATCACCATGACTTCGCTGAGCGCGATGCCGAGCACCATGCCGGCTGCGGTTTCAATAATTCGACGCGGGCGAGCATCGCGAGTGAAGCCGAGCGACGAAATTGTTACGGTCACCGCAAACAGTGGAATCTCGTGACCCAGAGCGAAGTGCGCGAACGAGTATGCACCGAGCACCCCGAGCACAATCTGAATGATTGGCGGCAGCGCCTCGATTACTCGCTGAATCGATTCGCGAAAACTCCAGTGCAGTTTCTTTGCCATGACTTGAACCTAACCGAGCAGTCCGCTGCGCTTTTCACGGATGCCCGCTGCCGCACCTGCGGTAGGTGGCACGATCGTCTGCGCTGTTGCCGAAACCGGATGCGCGTT
>CAITNA010000075.1 GCA_903893675.1 uncultured Micrococcales bacterium | reverse complement strand
GATCAGGCCGCCGATGCGGGTTACGACGTGTTTGTCGTCAGCGGCGACCGCGACACCTTTCAGCTGATTCGCCCAGAAACCACGATTCTCTACCCGGTCAAAGGCGTGCTCAATCTCGCGCGCATGAACGACGAAGCCGTGCTCGAAAAGTACGGCGTGCACGCGAAGCAATACCCAGAGCTCGCAGCACTGGTTGGCGAAACCAGCGATAACCTACCCGGCATCCCAGGTGTTGGCCCAAAGACCGCGGCGAAGTGGCTTCAGCAATACGGCTCACTGCAGGCCATCTTGGATGCAGCTGACCAGATCACCGGCAAGGTGGGCGAGTCGCTTCGTGAGCACCGCGAACTTGCTGTTCGCAACCGAAGACTGAACCACCTGGTTCGCGACCTGCCTTTCGATTTCGAGTTCGAGAGTTTGCGCATCCGTGGGGTAGATGCCGACCGAGTGAAGAGCGTCTTCGCAAAGCTTCACTTCAAGAGCCTGACCGAGCGCGTGCTGCGACTGCGTGGTGCCGACGGCTCTTCGGCAACGAGTTCTTCGCCGGCTAGCGGCTCGGGTGCTGATTCAGGTTCGTCGAAGGCCAGCGGTGAAGCCGCACCAGCCATCGACCCTGCAGAAGACGCATCGGTTTTCGAAGAGCTCAACATTCCTGCGGCGCAGCGCCTGAAGGCTGCCGAAGTGACCAAGTGGATCAAGGCACAGACCACGCTGATTGCCATTGGCACCAAGTGGCAAGAGGGCTCGCTGATCGACATCGGCCTTGCCACCGAGACCCAGCGCATCGAGTGGGCGCCAAAATCGAACGAAGAAGTGGGCGAGGTGCTTGGCGCTTGGCTAACTGGCAAGGGCGAGAAGGCGATCTTCGACGAAAAGAACAACTCGCGAAAACTCTTCGACGCGGGGCTCGAGCTCGGCGGTGTCGCATATGACGTGCTGCTGATGACCTTTTTGCTGAACCCAATCCGCAAGGGCTACAACCTCGACGACATTGCTCTCGAATACCTCGGCCTGCAGGTCGAGCGCAAGGTTAGTGAAACCCTGCTCGACAGCGATTCCGAGGATGCCTCGCTCGATGCATGGCTCAGTGCGGTCTTGGCGCCACGCCTATTCGAGAAGCTTCGCGCAGAAGACAGCGTGAGGGCACTCAACGAAATTGAGTTGCCGACATCCAAGACCCTTGCCCGCATGGAACACACCGGAATCGCGATCAACAAGGCGAAACTCGAGACTATGTTCGAGACCCTCGGTGCAGAAGTCGAGAAAATTGCGGCAGAGGCATACAAGATCATCGGCAAAGAGATCAACCTCGCGTCTCCGAAGCAGCTGCAGACGGTGCTGTTCGAAGACCTCGGCATGCAGGGCACCAAATCTGTGAAGACCGGTTTCTCTACAAACGCAGCAACCCTGAACGAACTATTCGAACAGACCGAGCACCCGTTCTTGGCAAAGTTGCTCGAGCACCGCGAAGTTTCGAAGTTGCGTCAGATTGTCGAGATTGTCATCAAGGCAATCGGCAAGGATGGCCGCATCCACACCAACTACGTGCAAACCGGCACCTCAACCGGGCGTCTCTCATCAGACTCGCCGAACCTGCAAAACATTCCGATCAAGAGCGAGCGCGGCAAAGAGATTCGCGATGCGTTCATGGTGGGCGAGGGCTTCGAGACTTTGCTCAGTGCCGACTACTCGCAGATTGAAATGCGCATCATGGCTCACCTAAGTGAAGACGAGGGCCTGATCGAGGCTTTCAACACCGGCGAAGACCTGCACCGCTATGTTGGCTCACGCATCTTTGGAGTTGCTCCTAGCGAGGTCACATCGGCCATGCGTTCGAAGGTCAAGGCGATGAGCTACGGCCTGGTCTATGGCCTGAGCGAGTATGGCCTTGCCAAGCAACTTCGAATTCCTAACGGTGAGGCCAAGCAACTGATGGCCGACTACTTTGCCCGATTC
>CAITNA010000074.1 GCA_903893675.1 uncultured Micrococcales bacterium | reverse complement strand
TCCGGCGGTCGAGGTGCGCAGAATGTCGCTGCCCAGGTGAACACGGATGGCCCCTGCCGCCTCAAACAGCTCGAGCTCGGTCTCTGAGATTCCACCCTCTGGCCCAACGACCAGGGTCACCTCGCGGGTCGAGGCGCCTGCGGTGAAGCTTTCGACGACCTGGCTCAGCCCCTTGGCCGAGGTCGGGTCGAGCACCAGCACGGTGCCGAAGTCGCGGTTGCGAATGTAGGTCGCAAGGGCCTCGGTCGAGACCAGTGGCTCAACTAAAGGGAACCAGGCACGAATGGCCTGCTTGCCGGCCTCGTCACAGATGACCTGCCAACGGTCGCGGCCTTTGACAGCTTTGGCTTCATCCCAGCGCGAAATCGAACGCTCAGCCTGCCAAGGAGTTACGGCAATTGCCCCGAGTTCGGTAGCGGCCTGAACCGCGAGTTCGTCGCGATCACCCTTGGCAAGCGCCTGCACCAGACGAATGCGCAGAGCTGGTTCGGCAACTCGCTCGGCCGACTCGACCTTGATGTTGATCGACTTTGGCGCAACGGCGCTGACGCTGCCGCGAACCTGTGCCCCGCGGCCGTCGGTCAGTGCGATTGCCTCGCCGACGCGCATCCTGCGAACCGAAGCCGCGTGCTTGCCCTCGTCGCCGTCGAGAACGACAATCGAACCAATCTCAGGCAGTGCGTCGAAACGCTTCTTGAATTGCGGCTCAACCATCGGTTACTTCTTGCGCTTCGAGTATGCGCCGGCGATGTGCTTGCGCAGCGAAATCTTTTCGCCGCCGCGAAGTTCGCTGAGCTGACGGAAAAGTTCCTTCTGCTTTCCATCGAGCTTGGTCGGAGTGACAACCTGGAAAGTCACAATCAAGTCGCCGCGACCGTGGCCGCGAAGGTGAGTCACGCCCTTGTTCTTGAGCGTGTGCTGGTCGCCGCTTTGCACGCCAGGTTCAATTTGAACATCTTGTTCGCCATCGAAGGTCTCGATCTTGGTGCGAGCACCGAGTGCTGCATCGGCAAGCGGCACCTCGATGGTGCAGTGCAGGTCGTCGCCCTGGCGTGAATAGATGTCGTGCGCGCGAACCGTGATGTCGACATAGATGTCGCCGTTCGGGCCGCCGGCAAAACCAACCTCGCCCTGACCACTCAGCTGCAAACGTAAACCATCTTCAACACCAGCCGGGATGTTCAACTCGAGCGAGCGACGAGCGCGCGTGCGCCCCTGACCGCGGCAGTCGACGCAAGGGTCTTTGATTACCTGACCGAAACCGCGGCAAGCGTTGCATGGCTGCGAGGTGACAACGTTGCCAAGCAGCGAACGCACCTGACGCTGAATCATTCCGCTGCCACGGCAAACGTCACAGGTCGATGCGCTGCTGCCAGGCTGCGAGCACGAACCGTTGCAGGTTGCACAGAGCACTGCGGTGTCGATTTCGATCTCTTTCGCGACACCGAAGATGACCTCATCCAAGGTGAGTTCGACACGAAGCAGGGCGTCTTGGCCTCGCTCCTGGCGACTGCGCGGCCCGCGAGCCTGAGCGCCACCAAAGAAGGTGTCGAAGATGTCTCCAAAGCCAAAGCCGCCCATGCCGCCAAATGGGTCGTTGCCGCCCATGTCGTACTTGCGGCGCTCGTCTGGGTCGCTGAGCACCTCATAGGCGTGAGTCACGGCCTTGAAGCGCTCCTGCGCCTCTTCGGCTGGGTTCACATCTGGGTGCAGTTCGCGAGCAAGGCGGCGATAGGCCTTCTTAATTTCGTCTTCGGTCGCCTCACGCGAGACTCCAAGCGCTTCGTAGTGGTCCACTAGATCCCTCCGAGGGTTTGAGTCAGATAGCGAGCAACCGCGCGCACCGCTGCGATGTTGTTGCTGTAGTTCATGCGAGTCGGGCCGAGCACGCCAACCTTGGCAACCTCGGCACCTTGCTTCTCATAGCTGCCGACCACGATCGAACTAGATGCGAACTGGTCGAGCGGGTTCTCGCTGCCGATGCGAAGCGCAACTCCATGCTGCTCCGCTTGCAATTCTTGGATCAGCTTCAGAAGCACTACCTGCTCTTCAATTGCCTCGAGCAGCGGCGAGATGTTGCCGCGAAGGTCTTCGCTCTTGGCGAGATTCGCAGTGCCAGCCAAAATGATCTTGTCTTGACGGTTCGCATCGACCAGGTCGAGCAGTGCTGCCTCAACCGCGGTGAACAGCACGAGGTCTTTCTGTGACAGCGAGGCGCGCAATTCGGTGAGCATCTTTGCGACGTTTGAAAGCGGCTGATCCGAAAGTGTTGCGAGACGACCGCGCAGAGTTTCAACCTGCTCGACATCAACCGCCTCGCTCAAAATTGCCATGTGCTGCTGCACGCGAGATACATCGGTGACGAGCAAGATGATCACCTGGTGCGCATCGATTTGAACCAGCTGAATGTTCTTGACCTTGCCGTTTTCGAGCGACGGATACTGCACCATCGCGACCTGGTTGGTCAGCTGTGAGAGCACGCGAACGGTCTTGCCAAGGATCTCATCCAAGTCACTGCTGCCCTGCATGAAGTTTTCGATTGCCGTGCGCTCGGCCACGCTCAGCGGCTTGACCTCGCCGAGGCGATCGACAAACATGCGGTAGCCCTTGTCGGTCGGAATGCGACCGCTTGAGGTGTGCGGGGCGACGATTAGTTGTTCATCCTCGAGAAGGGCCATCTCATTTCGGATGGTTGCCGAAGAGACCGAGAAGCCGTGGCGCTCGACCAGGCTCTTGCTGCCGACTGGCTGGCTGGTCTCGATGTAGTCGTTGACGATGGCGCGAAGCACCTCGAGACTGCGCTGCGAAATCATGGCCACCTCACTAACGACACGCTTGGCACTCACGGTGCCTGAGTGCCAATTTTAGCCCGAAGCGCTTCACTATGCTCTAGGCATGACCAATCAACCACCGGCAAACCCATACGCATCGGGCTCAAGCAACTGGACCCCAGAGCAAGAAAAGACCGGCGCCATTTTGGTGCACGCGCTTTCGATCTTCTTTGAGTTCCTTGCTCCGGTCATCGGTTATGCGGCATTCCAAGACCGCGGCCCGTTCATCAAGCACCACACCAAAGAGGCGCTGAACTTCTCGCTGACCATGCTTCTCGCCTACATCGTTTTGGCGATTTCAGTCGTTGGCTGGATCGTGATTTGGGCTGTGCCGTTCTATGCACTGGTGTTCCGCATCCTGGCAGCGGTGAAGGCCTCGCAGGGTGAGTTCTACAAGTACCCAGCCACAATTCGCTTCGTCAAGTAGCCGACTTCGGCTCGACTTCTGACCGGCGTTAGTCGAGCAGGTCGCGAACTAGCGCGTCGGCAAGCAAACGACCCTTCAGGGTCAAGTTCAATTTGCCTCGGATGGCCTCACCTGCATCGATCAAGCCATCTGCAATCGCCTGGCTGATTGGCTTCGCGGCATCAGGGTTTAGCTGTTTGACGACCTCGACACTGACCCCATCACGGATGCGCAACTCAAGCAACACGCGCTCGAATAACCGCGTGCGATCATCGAGCACCTCGCGGGCAAGCGCAGGCGATTCACCGGCTGTGAGTTTTTGCGAAAAGGTCGCCGGGTGCTTCACGTTCCACCAGCGAGTTCCGCCGATGTGCGAGTGAGCTCCTGGGCCAAAACCCCACCAGTCGTTCGACTTCCAGTAGGCCAGGTTGTGCAGGCTCCGCGAATTCAGATCACGACTCCAGTTGCTCACTTCATACCAGTCGAACCCGGCGGCTTTGAAGGCAGCATCGGCAAGTTCGTATTTCTCGGCCTGCTCGTCTTCATCCGGCTGCGGCAGTTCGCCTGAGCGAATTTGACGTGCGAGCTTTGTGCCCGGCTCAACAATCAGCGAATAGGCGCTGATGTGATCGACATCGAGTGCGACGGCCGCATCGAGCGAGCGCTTCCACTGCTCGATGGTTTCACCAGGAGCGCCGTAGATAAGGTCGACAGAAACCTGCAGGCCGGCGTCCTTGGCGGCTCGAACCGCCAACTCGACATTCGCCGGGTTGTGACTGCGATCGAGAGTCGCGAGAACCTCGGGCACTGCCGACTGCATGCCGAGCGAAACACGAGTGAAGCCGCCGGTCGCCAAGGCCTTCAGGTATGCGCCATCGACGTTGTCTGGATTTGCCTCGGTGGTTACCTCTGCCCCGGCGGCGATGCCGAAGGTGTCGCGAAGGCGCGAAAGCACATCGACCAATTCGCGGGGCTGCAGCTGCGTTGGCGTGCCACCTCCGAAGAACACAGTCGATAGCTGGCGAGTCGGCAATCCAGCATAGGCCACAACTCGACCGGCGAGTTCGAGCTCGAGGGTTAGGTCATCCAAGAATGATGACTGAGTGACGCCGCGCAATTCG
>CAITNA010000073.1 GCA_903893675.1 uncultured Micrococcales bacterium | reverse complement strand
TTCTTACCCTGACCGTGACAAACGATGGCACCCCAAAACCCAACAATTCTCAGCCGGGAATGGGTTCGCAACTTATCGACGAACTAACCCTCAGCTGGGCGCTAACCTCGGTTGCTGGCCAGACGCGCCTTGATGCCGTCATTCCGCTACAGACGCACTGAGCGGGGCCACGAGGCCATTAAAAGAGGGTGTTGCCCTCGGGTGAACTTCCCTTTAGGTCTTCATAATCGAGAACCAGGCACTCAATGCCTCGGTCGTCAGCCAAGGTTCTTGCCTGCGGCTTAATCTCCTGAGCGGCAAAGACCCCTCGCACCGGAGCCAGCAGAGGGTCTCGGTTGAGCAGATCTAGATAGCGCGTCAATTGCTCGACGCCATCGATCTCGCCGCGGCGCTTTAGCTCTACGGCGATATGGCCCTGCCCTGGAACCGAAAGCAAAATGTCAACCGGGCCGATGGCCGTGAAGTACTCACGTCTCACAAGCGTTGCCTCAGGATGCACGCGGTGAACCTGCTCAGCAAGCAGCTCCTGCAAGTTGGCCTCAACGCCATCCTTTTGCAGCCCTGGCTCTTCGCCAAGGTCGTGATTCACATCGCTAAATACTTGGTAAATCGAAATCAGCAGTTTGTCGCCGGTCTTGCCCTGTTCGACCTGCCAGGCTTCGACGACGCCGAGTTCGGCGGCTGCCTCGTCGGCTTGGATCGTTGCAACGCTGCACGGCGGATTCATCCAATTCAAGGGCTTATATGAACCGCTGTCGCTGTGCACAAGAATCGAGCCATCGCCTTTGAGCATCAGCAGACGTGTTGCTCTAGGCAAGTGGGCAGAAAGGCGGCCTGTGTAGTCGACCGTGCAGTCGGCGATTACTAATCGCATTACTTCTTGGCTGCCGGCTTCTTCTTGAGGCCTGGCTTGGCCGTGGGCTTCTTGCCAACGACGTGGCCTTCAACTCGAGCGAGGTCGTTGATTAGCTTGTCGAGAATTGCGTCTTGTGACTCGAGGTGCACCTGAATCTGCTTGGCTTCCTCAAGGATCGCGGTGGCGTCGTCGTATGTAGCGATAGCCCGCTTCTCGGCTTCGCTAGCTTGGATGTTCTGACCAACGATAATCACTGGCAGCAACACGAGCTGCAGGAAAGTCTGCGCAATCCACGAAACGATCACGATGAGGTTGCCGCTGCTGAGGGCAGCAGGCAAAGACACGAGGGTCAGAGCGAAGAACACATAGGCCGCCCACATGGTTCCGACACGCTTGGTGATGCCAAGACCGATGCGGTCGTTTAGCCCAAGAGATGATCCCCTAGCGGCCTGTTTGGCCTTAAATTTGGCTCCCGGATGAGTCTCGTGACGGGTAGTCGCATGTGGGTGCTGGGTGTATTCGAACTTTGCCATGGCAAAAGTCTATGGGCCGGAATGGGAAAACCCCCAGGGCCTAAGCCCCGGGGGTTTCCGGTTGAACTAAGAAACTTAGTTGGTGCTTACCTTCTCAGTGAAGACGATTCCGCCCGAGATACGAACGGTAACGGTGTGGCTACCCTTCTTCTTCTGGGTGAATGCAAGCTCGCCTGCGTTGTCGTTAGCGACAACCTGGCTGTACTTACGAACGCCGTCAATGGTGATGGTAAGGGTCTTGCCCTTAGCGAACGAGTAGTCAACGAACACGCGGTGTCCGCCAGCAAC
>CAITNA010000072.1 GCA_903893675.1 uncultured Micrococcales bacterium | reverse complement strand
TTTTGGTTCTTGAATCTGACTCGGCGAAGACCGTGGCCAACGCCCTTGCCGCACAGCGCGACCTGATTGCGTTGGGCCACTCGGTTCGTCTCGAGCTGAGGCCGAAGAAGCTCGGCCTGCTGCTCGAGCAGCTTGCTGAGCAGGGCATTTCGCGCTGGGCATCGGTCGATGAATCGACCGAGACCCCGACGCTCAAGCCCCTCTCGGCCTAACCGTTCAGGGTTACCAGATTGTTACCAAATCTGGTTATAGCCCCCCAATTTCCCCGAGTATTTTTGGCAATAGTTCCAAATCAAAATTCGTTGATTTGGAACACCCCACAACCAAAAGAAGGGAAACCTGTGAAGAAATCTTCGCTGTTTTCAGTAGTTGCAATCGCATCGGTTGCAGCGCTTGCTTTGGCTGGCTGCTCATCAACTAGCAGCAGCTCGAGCACTCGCGCATGTGTAATTCTCCCAGACGCCGACAGCGGAACTCGCTGGGAGCCAAACGACCGCCCTGCACTTGAGAAGGGTCTGACTGACGCTGGCTTCACTGCTGACATCCAGAACGCTCAGAACGACACCGGAAAGTACGCAAGCCTTGCAGACGCACAGCTCACTAAGGGTTGTGGCGTTATGGTTCTCGTTGACCTCCAGGGTGCAGGTATCGCAGTAGCAAAGAAGGCAAAGGCTCAGGGCGTTCCAGTTATCGCTTACGACCGTCCAATCACTGGTGCTGACTACTACGTATCGTTCGACAACGCCAAGGTTGGCGCTCTCGAAGGTCAGTCGATCCTCGACGGACTTGCCGCTGCTGGCAAGGACCCAATGACCGCAAGCATCATTTACTCGTCGGGCGACCCAGCTGACGGCAACGCAAAGATGTTCCTTGACGGAGCACTTAGCGTTCTCGACCCAGCAGGCGCAAAGGCTGCATTCACCATGGCCGGAACCTGGGATGGACCAACCGCTGGAACTGAGTTCGAGCAGGCGTTCACCAAGGTCAAGGGCAAGGTTGACGCTGTCTTGGCTCCAAACGACAACAACGCTGCTGCGATCATCGCGATCCTCGACAAGAACCACATGACGGTTCCTGTTTCGGGTCAGGACGCATCGGTTGCTGGTCTTCAGAACGTTCTTCTGGGCAAGCAGACTGCTACCGTTTACAAGCCATTCCAGCTTGAGGTTGCAGCCGCTGTTGACGTAATCACCAAGTTGCTCAAGGGCGAGAAGGTCACTGCTGACCAGACCCTTGCAGACGGCACCCCTTACGTTTCGGTCGTACCAGTATTGGTTGGCCCAGACAAGGTTGCCACTGTAGTAACTGACGGCAACGCAAAGGCTGCAGACATCTGCACCGCTGCAGTTGCAGCCGCTTGTGCAAAGTACGGCGTCAAGTAAGCAATAAGCAGTAAGTAGTAAAGGGGTGCGCCAGCCAAAGATGGCTGGCGCACTTCCTTACTGAATCAGTTTCAAAAGATAGATCTGAGGCAAAACATGTCAGTCCCAACCGTTCAACTAACTGGTGTCAAAAAGAGTTTTGGTCCAGTCGATGTTCTGAAGGGGGTTGACCTAGTTGCCTATCCGGGCCAGGTCACCGCTCTAGTCGGCGACAACGGCGCAGGCAAGTCAACCCTGATCAAGGGGCTTGCCGGAGTTCAGCCTTACGACGAAGGTGAAGTTCTTTTCGAAGGACAGCCAGTCAAGCTGCACACTCCTCGCGAGGCATCAGCCCTCGGCATCGAGGTGGTCTACCAAGACCTCGCACTTTGCGACAACCTCGACATCGTCCAGAACATGTTCCTCGGTCGCGAAGAAACTTCGCAGCTCACTCTCGACGAATCTTCGATGGAGTACCAGGCGGCCCTCGCGCTGCAAAGCCTCTCGGTGAAGACCGTAAAGTCGGTTCGCCAGAAGGTCTCATCGCTTTCGGGTGGTCAGCGTCAGACCGTTGCCATCGCCCGCACTGTTCTTCGTTCGGCGAAGATCGTCATCTTGGATGAACCAACCGCAGCTCTTGGCGTTGCGCAGACCGAACAGGTGCTAAACCTTGTTCGCCGTCTTGCCGACCAGGGTTACGCAGTCATCATGATCAGCCACAACCTTGCAGACGTGTTCAAGGTTGCAGACAGCATCGCAGTTCTTTACCTCGGCAACATGGTTGCTCAGCTCAAGACCAAAGAGACCACATACAACGATGTAATCGGTTACATCACCGGAATCAAGCAACAGGCAGGCGAATAAATGTCAGATTTGACTCTCAAGACAGGCCAAGAGGGAACCACCTCTGAGCAGTTCAAGGCTTACTTCTCGCGCCTTCGCGCTGGTGAGATGGGCGCACTGCCTGCCGTTGGAGCGTTGCTGTTCCTCGGTGCTTTGTTCGCGGCTCTCAGCCCGTTCTTCTTGACCCTCATCAACTTCACCAACCTGTTCGTGCAGTCGGCAACATTGATGATGCTTTCTGCCGCTCTCGTGTTCGTTTTGCTTCTCGGTGAGATCGATCTCTCGGCCGGTGTTACCGCCGGAACCGGCATGGCGATCTTCGTTCAGCTGACCAAGGGCGGCATGCCGTGGGTGCTCGCACTCATCCTGGCGTTCATCCTAGGAATCTTCATCGGCTGGGTAATCGGAACCTTCGTGGCACGCATCGGTGTGCCATCGTTCGTGGTTTCGCTTGCGTTCTACCTCGCTCTGCCAGGCGTGATGCTTATGGTTCTTGGCGACGGTGGAATTCTGCGCGTCGAGGTTCCTGAAATCTTGGCCATCATGAACAACAACCTTCCGCTTTGGGGTGGCTGGGTTCTATTGGCAATCTGTGTCGCAATCACTTTCGGCATGGGCATCTGGGATCGCGCACGTCGCCTCAAGGCCAAGTTGCCTGCGCGCCCACTTACCTTCCTCTACATCAAGACCGCTGGCGTCGTCGTATTCGGTGGTGTCACTGTTTATCTGATGAACCAGAACCGCTCGCAGAGCAACATTCTGCAGATCACCGGTGTGCCAATTGTTATCCCGATTGCCCTCGCGATTCTGTTCGTGGCAACTTTCGCTCTCGACCGCACTCGCTTCGGCCGTTACCTGTATGCGGTTGGTGGCAACCCTGAGGCTGCACGTCGTGCCGGCATCAAGGTGGCTCGCATTCGCACTACTGCCTTCATCATCTGCTCGAGCCTGGCCATGATTTCGGGTGTCTTTAACATCAGCCGTATCGGCAACGTTGAGTCGAACGCCGGAAAGTCGATCGTGCTCTCAGGCGTTGCAGCTGCCGTGGTCGGTGGCGTGAGCCTCTTCGGTGGCCGCGGTCGCCTTGCTCACGCAGCCATCGGTGCCTTCGTAATCTCGATCATTGACAACGGCCTGGGCCTCATCGGCATGCCAGCCGGCATCAACTTCATCGTGACCGGAAGCGTGCTTTTGATTGCGGCAACCATCGACGCCTTGGCGCGCAAGCGCAGTGGCGGGTCGCTGCTTCGCCTCTGAGTTAGTTGCACGGCTTCAACTAAACTGAAGCCTGGAACAACGAGGTTTTCAGCCCCGGCCCGAGTGCCAGGTGGCTGCGCAGTATGCAAGTGGCTAACGCTTGACGTTTGCTGCACCACATCCAAGCCCCACATAGAGGAGTAACAGTGTCAATCATTGAAGCCGTAGGCGCACGCGAGATTCTTGACTCGCGCGGAAACCCAACCATCGAGGTCGAGGTTCTTCTCGACGACGACAGCTTCGGTCGCGCAGCAGTTCCATCAGGTGCATCGACCGGTGCATTCGAGGCGCACGAGGCTCGCGATGGCGACAAGGCTCGCTACGGCGGCAAGGGTGTCTTGAAGGCTGTTGAGGCAGTGCTCACAGAGATCGACGAACTGCTCGTTGGCTTCGACGCACACGACCAGCGCCTTGTTGACGCAGCACTTATCGCACTCGACGGCACTCCAACCAAGTCGCGCATCGGTGCAAACGCCATCCTTGGTGTTTCGCTCGCAAACGCACGTGCAGCTGCAGATGCAGCAGGCTTGCCGCTCTACCGTTACCTCGGCGGCCCAAACGCTCACACTCTTCCTGTTCCACTGATGAACATCATCAACGGTGGTGCGCACGCAGACACTGGCGTCGACATCCAGGAATTCATGATTGTTCCAATCGGCGCAAAGACTTTCAGCGAGGCACTTCGCTCGGGGGCAGAGGTTTACCACTCGCTCAAGGCGCTGCTGCACAGCAAGGGCCTGTCGACCGGCCTGGGCGACGAGGGTGGTTTTGCACCTGAGCTCGAGCACAACCGCGCGGCCCTCGAGCTGATCAGCGAGGCAATTGAGAAGGCCGGCTACAAGGTCGGTGTTGACTTCGCGCTCGCACTCGACGTTGCAGCAACCGAGTTCTATGACGAGGCAACGGGCAAGTACAAGTTCGAAGGCCAGGAGCGTTCGGCCGACGAGATGATTGCCTACTACGAGAAGCTCGTTGCTGACTTCCCAATGGTTTCGATTGAAGACCCACTGGCCGAGGATGACTGGGCAGGCTGGACCAAGATCACTGCCGACCTTGGCGACAAGGTTCAGCTCGTTGGCGACGACCTCTACGTAACCAACCCTGAGCGCTTGCAGAAGGGCATCGACCTGAAGGCCGGAAATGCCATCCTGGTTAAGGTGAACCAGATCGGTTCGCTCACCGAGACCCAGGATGCAGTTGCCTTGGCCCAGCGCCACGGCATGAAGGCCATCATCTCGCACCGTTCGGGCGAGACC
>CAITNA010000071.1 GCA_903893675.1 uncultured Micrococcales bacterium | reverse complement strand
CAGCATTCGGCGTGGCAGTGCCGCAACTCAGCGGTCGTGGCCTCGGCCACACCGGTGGCACGCTCGACAAGCTCGAAGCGATTCCGGGCTGGCGTGCATCCTTGAGCAATCAAGAGATGTTCGACCAGCTGCAAAAGGTCGGCGCTGTGATTTGCGCGGCTGGCTCGGGTTTGGCCCCTGCCGACAAGAAGCTCTATGCCCTTCGCGATGTGACCGGCACTGTCGAGGCAATCCCGCTGATTGCCAGCTCGATCATGTCGAAGAAGATTGCCGAGGGCACCGGCGCGCTGGTGCTCGACGTGAAGGTCGGTTCTGGCGCATTCATGAAGACCCTCGACCGAGCCCGCGAACTGGCCCAGGTCATGGTCGGCATTGGCCACGATTCAGGCGTCAAGATTTCGGCCATCCTGACTGACATGTCGACCCCGCTCGGCCGCAAGATCGGCAACGGCCTCGAAGTCGAGGAGTCGGTCGAGGTGCTTGCCGGTGGCGGCCCAGCCGACGTTGTCGAGCTCACCGTAACCCTCGCCCGCGAGATGCTGCAGCTAGCCGGAAAGGGCGATGCAGACGTCGAGGCGGCCCTGAAAGACGGCCGAGCCATGGACAAGTGGCGCCAGATGATCTCGGCCCAGGGCGGCGATCCAGACGCTAAAATGACCCGCGGCAAGCACAGCCACACGATTCTGGCCGAAGACGATGGCAACCTCGAGACTCTCGATGCCCTCGCTGTTGGCATAGCATCCTGGCGCCTTGGTGCCGGCCGAGCCCGCAAAGAAGATGCCGTTCAGGCCGGTGCGGGAATCGAACTTCATGCGCAGCAGGGCGATAGCGTGGTCAAGGGCCAGCCCCTGCTGACCATGTACACAGACGACGAAGAACGCTTCGAACGATCCATCGAGGCGTTGGCCGGAGGTTACAAAATAGCCAAGGGCAAGTCGGTCGAGCGCAAACTCGTGCTCGACAAGATTACGGAGTAAAGATGACCAGTCAGATTCCCGACCTTTCGCAATTGCACCACCGCCACAGCTCAAAGTGGCGACGCTTCTCGCACGACGTTTTGCCGATGCACGTTGCCGAGATGGACTTCGAAATTTCACCGCACATCCGTGCAACCCTCGCACGCATGGTCACCGAGTCAGACCTCGGCTACCTCGGCCCGATTCCAGAATTGAACGACGCAGTTGTCGGTTTCGCACAGCGTCGCTGGAACTGGACCATCGACCCAACCAAGATTCGCCTCGCCACCGATGTTGGCGTTGCAGCAGTTGAACTTTTCCGTGTGCTGACCAAGCCTGGCGACAAGGTCGTCGTCAACTCACCGGTATACACGAACTTCCACACCTGGATTCCCGAGGTTGGCGCCGTCATCGTCGACGCACCGCTGAACCCCGAGACCGGCTGGCGACTCGACTTGGATGCGGTCGATGCCGCATTCGCAGACGGCGCAAGGCTGCTGCTGTTCTGCAACCCGCAAAACCCAACCGGCACAGTTCACTCGCACGCCGAGTTGAGCAAGCTTGCCGACATTGCAGCGAAGCACGGGGCAGTGGTGATCAGCGACGAGATTCACGCTCCGCTGACCTATAGCGAAAGTGAGTTCGTGCCATACCTTTCGGTCAGCGACAACGCGCGCAAGACCGGTATCACGATCACATCTTCGAGCAAGTCGTGGAACACCGCTGGCCTCAAGGCCGCAATCGTGATCACCGCAAGCGACGAGATGCAGGCCGTCGTTGCCCGCACACCAGAGGCCATGCACTGGCGCGCATCTCTGCTCGGGGCCTTCGCAATGGTCGAGTCTTATGACAACTCAGAGGGCTGGCTCGACGAGACCGTTGCCACTCTCGATGCCAACCGCCACTTCACCATCAAGCAGTT
>CAITNA010000070.1 GCA_903893675.1 uncultured Micrococcales bacterium | reverse complement strand
CTGGGCGGTCATGGTCGCCGACCTTCAGACCGGCGGGCGAGGCCGTTCGGGCCGCACCTGGGATGCCCCTGCCGCAAGTTCGCTGTTGGCCTCGGTTCTGGTGCGCCCGGTTGGGGTGCCCGCCACACAGTTCGGCTGGCTTCCGCTGATCGCAGGCCTTTCGATGGTTGAGGGCATTTCGGCGCTAGCTCCGTCTGTTCGGGCCGGGGTCAAATGGCCTAATGATGTGCTGATTCGCGATCACAAGGTCTGTGGCATCTTGAGCGAGTTGCTGCCAGATGCCAGAGGGGTAGTAATCGGCAGCGGAGTCAACCTGTTTCAGACTCGCGAGCAGTTGCCAATCGAAACCGCGACCTCGCTTTCGCTCGAGGGGGTCGAGCTCGGTGAGGCCGACGAATTGCTTTACCAATACCTTCGCAGCCTCAAGAACAACGTTGCCGAGTTCGAAGCGCTGAACGGCGAGCTCGACGGCAGCGACCTCTTGCAGCGCATCCGTGCAAACTGCGTGACCATCGGTCGCGACGTGCGAGTGGTATTGCCAAGCGGTCATGACTTTCACGGAGTCGCAACCGACATCGATGCGCTCGGCCGACTCGTGGTGCGAGGCTCGAGTGAAACGCTCGCCGTGTCAGCCGGCGACGTGGTTCACCTGCGACACAATTAGACGATGAGTTTTTCAGGCGCAAACCAGGCAACCGAGATTTACCTCGGTCGTGTTCGTCATCGCCTGAGCACCCTAGCTCTGCCATTCGCGCTGCTCTTTCTCGCCGCCGGCATCGTCAGCTATTTCGCGAACAAGCGCTTCGAGGTTTGGCAACTCAACCTCGCCTACTCGGTGGCTCTTGCGATCGCAGTTCTCGGATGGCTCATCCCTGTGCTTCGTCACCTTGCGTTTTATATCGACCTCACCACCACTCGTCTAGTTATACGTCGCGGACTCTTCGGCGGTCAGACCGTCGAGCTCGCCTGGAACGAGATCAGCGGGGTAGAGCAGCGCCGAGCAACAATCGTGCTCACCTCGTTGAAGCTAAACGGACCGCTCGAGCTCACCAAGGTGGCGGGCGCAAAGGCCCTGGCCACCCAGCTGCGCACTGCCGCTGCTGCCGGTCGGGCCTAGCCCCCGCGGGCTCTAGCCTGCGACAATAGAGGGGTGCAAATCCCAAGAATCGGCGTAATCGGCGGCGGCCAACTCGCTCGCATGATGGTTCCACCGGCCGTGGCTCTTGGCGTCGAACTGCACGTGCTTGCAGAGACCGAGGGTTCATCGGCGGCAATCGCCGCAACCATGGTTGGCGACTACACCCAGTTCGAAACCGTTCGCGACTTCGCTCGCACGGTTGACGTGATCACATTCGATCACGAGCACGTTCCGCTGAGCATCCTTGAGCGTCTCGAGGCCGAGGGCATCAGCGTGCAGCCACCTTCGAAGGCGCTGGCCTTCGCGCAAAACAAACTTCACATGCGTGCTCGTCTCGCGCAGCTCGATTTGCCTATGCCTGCGTGGCGCGAAATTCACAACGCAGATGCTCTCGACGAGTTCATCGCGCAGCACGGTGGCGTCGCAATTTTGAAAACCCCAATCGGTGGCTATGACGGCAAGGGCGTTCGCGTGGTTCGCTCATCGGCCGATGCGAGCGACTGGTTCGAAACCATCGAGCGGCTCGGCGGCGCCCTGCTCGCCGAAGAAAAAGTTTCTTTCACTCGCGAGCTCGCTCAACTCTCTTCGCGCAACCCAAGCGGTGACTTCACCACCTGGCCGCTTGTTGAGACTCGTCAAGAAAACGGCGTCTGCTCTGTTGTCATTTCGCCAGCACCGAACGCCAACCAGACCACGCTCGATCACGCAGCGCACATCGCGCGCACTGTTAGTGAGGGTCTCGACGTCACCGGTGTGCTCGCAGTCGAAATGTTCGAAACCACGGATGGCCGACTGCTGATCAACGAACTGGCAATGCGCCCACACAACTCGGGTCACTTCTCGATCGAAGGTTCGGTCACCTCACAGTTCGAGCAGCACCTGCGGGCGGTAATCGACCTGCCGCTGGGTGACACCTCGGCCACCGGCCCGGCTGCGGTCATGGTCAACCTGCTCGGCGTCGACGACAGCAACGATTTCGTTCGCAATTACGAGAGGGCCATGGGCGAGCATCCGAGTGCCAAGCTGCACACCTATGGCAAGTCAGCGCGCGCCGGCCGAAAGATGGGTCACGTCACCGTGGTCGCCGAAAACGCGGCCGCAGCCCTCGATGTAGCGCAAGCCGCTGCCGAGGTTTTGCGACGCGGCTAGTTAAAATTAGGGGTCTGCGTTAGGAGCCCAAAATGTCTCAGCCACTTGTCGGCGTTGTAATGGGCTCAGATTCTGACTGGTCGGTAATGGCCGATGCAGTGCAGGCACTCAAAGACTTCGGTATCGAATCAGAGGTCGAGGTTCTCTCGGCTCACCGCACCCCAGAACGCATGATCGAGTGGGGCAAGGCCGCAGCCGGCCGTGGCCTCAAGGTCATCATCGCCGGAGCTGGCGGGGCAGCGCACCTGCCTGGCATGCTCGCCTCCGTCACCACCCTTCCCGTCATCGGCGTGCCGGTCGCCCTGGCAAAGCTCGACGGCATGGATTCACTCCTCTCTATCGTGCAAATGCCAGCCGGAATTCCGGTGGCAACGGTCTCGATCAACGGTGCCAAGAACGCCGGCATTCTTGCCGCGCGCATCCTCGGTGCTTTTGATGGCAAGCTCTCGGCAAAGCTCGACGCTTTCGGTGAATCGCTCAAGGAGCAGGTCGCCGAAAAGAATGCGAAGTTGAAATCGCAGCTGTAAATCGCAAGGTTCCTCGCAATCTGCGAAACCAACCAACTCTCACGCGCTCTCCGTTTAGAAACTTCGAGCGCGCCTCAGAACAAGACATGCGCAAGCGCGCTTGGTG
>CAITNA010000069.1 GCA_903893675.1 uncultured Micrococcales bacterium | reverse complement strand
TGTTTGTCGGGCTCGCATTGCTCACTGGCGCATCTCTCGCCTATTCGATTTACTTCACGCACCGAGCAGGTTCGATACTCCAGGCTTGGCCTCGCGGTCATAGCGAATCTCCCCATCGGTGTCGGTGACAGCACTCTTGAATTTCTTCACGATGGTGGTGTTGTCATCCATGATGTTGACCAGGCCCTTAGGGTCGCCCGACTTCGACATCTTGGCGGT
Source organism: uncultured Micrococcales bacterium (assembly GCA_903893675.1). Classification (GTDB taxonomy): domain Bacteria; phylum Actinomycetota; class Actinomycetes; order Actinomycetales; family Microbacteriaceae; genus Rhodoluna. The sequence goes on along the minus strand of CAITNA010000069.1, from coordinate 5,175 downwards.
TGGGTTTTGCAGGTCATAAATCTTGGCGTTCTCTTTTTGGATCGCTGCCTCTGGCACCACGAAGGTGTCGCCGAAACGCGAGTTGAAACGAATCGCAAGGTCGCGGGTCAGCTCGATGTGCTGACGCTGGTCTTCGCCGACCGGCACTGCCTTCGGCTGGTAAAGCAAAATGTCTGCTGCCTGCAAAATCGGGTAGGTGTAGAGACCGACCGAAGCCGAGTCGACGCCGTTCTTCTGAGTCTTGTCTTTGAACTGAGTCATGCGACCGGCTTCGCCCATGCCGGTGATGCACTGAAGCACCCAGGCGAGTTGTGCGTGTGCAGGAACGTGCGATTGCACGAAGAGTGCCGACTTATCCGTGTCGATGCCGGCGGCAATGTATTGCGCTGCGGTGCGACGAGTGTTTGCGCGAAGTTCTGCCGGGTCTTGCGGCACGGTGATCGCGTGCAGATCGACGATGCAATAGAACGCGTTGTATGCATCTTGCATCGAGGCCCAGTTGACCAGCGCACCGAGGTAGTTGCCGAGGTGGAGCGAGCCGGCAGATGGCTGCATTCCGCTGAGTAGGTTGGGCTTGGTCATGCCCACAAGTCTAAACCGCGGGGATGTTCGTGCCGAAGTCTGCGCTAGTCGATGTCGCGGCGCATGCTGGTGAGCATTGCGGCTGCCGCAAAGACCAGGCCGTAGCTCAACAGCAGACCTGCCGCGGGCCAAGGCTCGAGGTAGTTCGTGGTGTCGATGCTGATGCCTGTCGACTTCGAATCGACCTTGATGTGAAGGCCCATCATTGCCGTAATCAGGCCGGTTGGCAGATACTTTCCGACCTCACTCCAGAGCAGTGCGAGCAGGCGGTCGACCAGGAAGATCCAAATCATCGCGGTCGTGACGGCCGCATTCTGATTGCGAATCAGGGTTCCGATAGAGACACCCATGACGCACAAAACCGCGCCAATCAGGGCCGCCGATGCGGGGTAGTCAAGCCAGATGTAGGCGTGCGGGGCAACCTTCACTCCATAGTTGGCAAGCGCAATCACGCCGCCGAGCATGCCAATTAGCGTGGCCACGACGTTGAATACCGCGCCGAACAGGGCAGCCATGATTAGCTTCGCGCCGAGAGCGCGGCTGCGTTTAGGCGATGCCAAGAAGGTCGCGATTGCGGTGTGGTGGGCAAACTCACTGGCCATGATGAACACGCCAAGAATCAGCACGAACATGTATCCGCCGAGAGCTTTCGAATAGATCGAGTCAACGGCATCGGCGTTGTTGAGTGCGAGTGTGATGTCGCCAGACATTCGCTGCACGGCGATTGGGCTGGCCACAGTTGCGAGTGTGCTGATTGCAATCGCGGCAAGAAGCAAACCATAGGTGCGGCGCTGATAAACCAGCTTCAGGAATTCAGACTTCAAAAGTTTCATGCTGCGCCTACCAAACCGAGGAATGCCTCTTCGAGTGACTTGCCCTTGGTGATCTCGGCGATGGTGCCCTTCGCAACGAGCTTGCCGTTGTTGATGATGATCACGTCATCGACGGTGTGCTGCATCTCTGCAAGCTGGTGTGAAGAAACCAGGATGGTCTTGCCTTCGTTTGCCAGATCGCGCAGGAATTTGCGGAGCCACGCGATGCCGACTGGGTCGAGGCCGTTGGCGGGTTCATCCAAGATCATGACCTGAGGGTTGCCGAGAAGTGCAACCGCGAGCGAAAGACGTTGACGCATGCCGAGCGAGAAACCCTTGGTGCGCTTGCGCTTGACGTGACCGAGTTCAACAAGTTCGAGCACCTCATCGATGCGCTTTTTGTCAATGCCACTTGCGGCACAGATGATGTTGAGATTTTGGCGGGCGGTTAGCGAACCGTTGAAGCCCGAAGAGTCGAGCACTGCGCCGACTTCTTGCAGCGGGTGGGCGAGCTGGGCATAGGTCTTGCCGCCGATTTGAGCAAGGCCAGCGGTCGGGGATGCCAGGCCGAGAAGGCAGCGAAGGGCGGTGGACTTGCCAGCGCCATTCGGGCCCAAAAAGCCGGTGATTCGGCCAGGTTTGGCCTCGGCCCAGAGTTCGTTGACTGCGGTTACGTCTCGGTACTTTTTGACCAAGCCCTTGAATTCGATTGTGCTCACGGGTTGAGCCTACGCCTGCCCTGGCCGGCGCGGGTGGACTGTCGCTGTGAATCTAGATCGAGTAGTCGACGACTACCGGAGCGTGGTCGCTCCAGCGCTCGGCATAGCTGGCGGCTCGGTGAACCTTGTATTCGCCGGCTAGTTCGGCCAACGCTGGGGTCGCGAGCTGGTAGTCGATGCGCCAGCCGGTATCGGTGTCGAATGCCTGACCGCGGTTTGACCACCAGGTGTATGGGCCTGGCACGTCTGGGTGAGCGGCACGGCCCAGGTCGATCCAACCCTGTTTTTGCATGAAAACGTCGAAGAAAGCCCGTTCCTCTGGAAGGTACCCTGCATTCTTCACGTTGCCCTTCCAGTTTTTGATGTCGAGTTCGGTGTGACCCACGTTCAGGTCACCTAAGACCACAACCTTTTCACCTGACTCGATGAGTTGCTTCATGCGTTTTTCCATCGCGTTCAAGAACTTGAACTTTTCGACCTGTTTCGGGGTGTCCACCTCGCCGGCATGAACATATGTCGAAACCACCGTGACGTTGTGATCGCCGATTTTGAAGTCGGCCTCGAGCCAACGCCCAGCACTGTCGAAGGCTTTCGGGCCGAATTCGATGCGGCTCTCAATGGGCTTGTGTCTGCTCAAAATCGCAACACCAGCGCGACCTTTAGCAGTCGCTTTGTCATGCAAAATGTGCCACTCAGCACCGCCGCGCTCGGCCTCGTACTCGTTGAATAGCCGAACTAGATCTTCGGTTTCGGCTCGCACTTCTTGAAGTGCCAAGATGTCTGGCTGAGCCTCATCGAGCCAGGCGGGCATTCCATTTCGAAATGCGGCGCGAACGCCATTCACGTTAACTGATGCGATGCGTAGTGTCATGCCTACGAATCTATACAACCTAGGCGGTAATTGAGATCTGAGTGCCGGTGACCTTCACCGTGTATTTGGTGAGGCCGCCGCGGGCGGGGCCACCGGTTGCGGCACCCGAAGTTGTCGAGAAGGTTGCACCGTGTCGAGGGCAAACCATGTTCGCACCCGAGGTCTGAATCGGGCCAACACCGTTTGAGAGCGGGCTCTGCTGGTGAGTGCACCAGCCGGCAAAAGCCTTGAAGGTGCCCTTCTTCGGCTGAGTAACAGCAACCGGCTGGCCGTTGACGGCAAACATCTTGGCCGAACCAACTGGCACATCGGTGGTCTTGCAAACGTTGTATGTCTTGCTTGCGGCCTGAGCAGCGGTTGCCATCGAGGTTGCCCCGATTGCAGCTAGAGCGGCCGCGATGCCCTTGAGTGCGGTTCGGCGGCTGTGGCCAAACGGGGTGTCGTTGATCTCAGTCATGCGGTTCGGGTTCGAGTCGCAGAGGTCCTGGCAAGCTGGCTGGTTGTTCAAATCGGTCATTGCTCAAACCTATTTATAAGAGCAACAAACGGGATGTTCATCCGAGGATTTTGGGGAGAACTTTCAGGTTCAGCCCAGATGTGCAAAACCCGGAACCATCAGGCTCCGGGCTCGACACTAATAAGAGGTCTAGGCGCGACCGCGCAGGATTGCCTGCTTCACTTCCATGATCGCCTTGGTGACCTGGATGCCGCGAGGGCAGGCCTCGGTGCAGTTGAAGGTGGTGCGGCAGCGCCAGACACCCTCCTTGTCGTTCAAGATGTCGATGCGAACTTCAGCTGCCTCATCGCGTGAGTCGAAGATGAAGCGGTGGGCGTTCACAATCGCAGCAGGGCCGAAGTACTGACCGTCGGTCCAGAACACTGGGCACGAGGTGGTGCAAGCGGCACACAGGATGCACTTGGTGGTGTCATCGAAGCGGGCGCGGTCTTCAGGACTCTGCAAACGCTCTTTCGCAGGCTTGTCTGACGCGATCAAGAACGGCTGCACGTCGCGGTAGGCCTGGTAGAACGGGTTCATGTCGACGACGAGGTCCTTCTCGACCTCTAGACCCTTGATTGGCTCAACGTAGATTGGCTCGTTGATGTTCAGGTCTTTGATCAGGGTCTTGCAGGCTAGGCGGTTGCGACCGTTGATGCGCATCGCATCCGAGCCACAGACACCGTGTGCACATGAGCGGCGGAAGGTCAACGAACCGTCGAGCTCCCACTTGATCTTGTGCAGTGCGTCGAGCACGCGGTCGGTGCCGTGCACGGTCACGTCGAAGTCTTGCCAGTATGGCTCGCGGCCGTCTTCTGGGTTGTAGCGACGAACGAACAGTGTGATGTTGAAGCTCGGCACCTCTTCGATTACAGGGGTTGCCGCAGCTTCGAGAACTGCTGGTGAGTTAGCCATTAGTACTTACGCTCCATCGGCTGGTATCGGGTGATCGTTACTGGCTTCCAGTCGATCTTGATGTTGTCGCCAGGCTTCTTCGATGGCTTGCCGGTGTAGTAGGCCATCGAGTGAACCATGAACTTCTTGTCATTGCGGTCTGGGAAGTCCTCGCGGAAGTGACCGCCGCGGCTCTCGCGACGCTCGCGAGCGGTGAATGCAAGCACCTCGGCCAGGTCGAGCAGGAAGCCAAGCTCCACAGCCTCGAGCAGGTCGGTGTTGAAGCGTTGACCCTTGTCTTGAATCGAGATGTTCGCGTAGCGCTTGCGCAGCTCGGCGATCTTCTCGAGCGACTCGTTTAGCGACTCCTCGGTGCGGTACACCTGGGCGTTGAGGTCCATGGTGTCCTGCAGTTCCTTGCGAAGAACCGCGATCTTCTCGGTTCCCTTGGATGCTCGTACCGCATCCAAGAGCGCAACGACACCGTCAGCTGCGTTTTCAGGCATTGGCACGAAGTCGGCGGTCTTTGCGTATTCGACGGCATAGATGCCGGCGCGCTTGCCAAAGACGTTGATGTCGAGCAGCGAGTTGGTGCCGAGGCGGTTGGCTCCGTGAACCGATACGCAGGCGCACTCGCCGGCGGCATAGAGGCCTGGAACAACGGTCTTGTTGTCGAGCAGAACCTCGGCCTTGATGTTGGTTGGAATGCCGCCCATTGCGTAGTGCGCGGTTGGGAACACTGGCACTGGCTCGGTGTATGGCTCGACGCCGAGGTAGGTGCGTGCGAACTCAGTGATGTCA
>CAITNA010000068.1 GCA_903893675.1 uncultured Micrococcales bacterium | reverse complement strand
GGCTTGCCTCTCTGTCGATGGCCCTCAGATCAGTGCGCTCGCATCGCTCGATAAGGCCGGCGACTACACCGTCGACTGGCGTTCGGTTTCGAACGACGGCAACGTTGGCCCAACCACCGCTGTAACTGCAACGACCGCTGTCGATCGAACCGCACCGACTGCAAGCTTCACAAGCAAACCTGCTTCGCCTTCTAACTTGTCCACACTTCACTATGTCGTCACATTCTCAGAAGCAGTCACCGGAATGGTGGCAGGCAAACTGCAGGTATCAGGCACCGGTTGTTCGATTGCAAACTTCAGCGCAAGCAGTGCAACCACATACGCTTTTGATGTGATCGGCTGCAACGACGGCGTCACCAGTGTCGTAACCCTTGCCGCTAATGCCGGCACCGACCTTGCCGGAAACACAGGCCCAACTGCCACTATCACCGCTTCGGTTGCTATCGACCGCACCGCGGCGACGGCGAGCTTTACAACTAAGCCAGGCGCTTATTCAAACGCCTCGACAGCACACTACGTTGTGACCTTTAGCGAAAACGTGACTGGCATGACGGCCGGCAAGCTTTCTGTGTCAGGCACTGGATGTTCGATTGCGAACTTCACTGCCACAAGTGCAACGGTCTATGAATTCGATGTAACCGGATGTGCCGATGGTGTCGCTGCGGCTGTGACTCTTGCTGCGAGTGCGGCCCAGGACGTCGCCGGAAACAATTCGCCTACAAGCGCCGTTAGTTCGAGTTCCACCGTCTTCGACTTCACTGCGCCGACTGCGAGTTTTACAACTAATCCGGCTGCGACAACAAACGCTGCAACGGTTCACTACGTTGTCACATTCTCTGAAGCTGTCACAGGTATGTCTGCAGCGAAAATCAGCGTCACGGGCACCGGATGTGCCATCACCAACTTCGCCGCGTCAAGTGCAACGGTGTATGCGTTTGATTTGACTTCTTGCAACAACGCAGTTGCTGCAACTGTCACACTGGCTGCTAATGCTGCGACTGACCTTGCGGGAAACACTGGTCCGGCATCAACGGTCAACACCACTGTCACTTTCGATCGCACTCCGCCAGGTGCATCATTCACAAGCGCCCCTGCTTCGTACACGAACGCAACAACTTCGCACTACGTAATTACTTTCGACAAGGCAGTAACCGGCATGAGCTCAGCGAAGCTAAGTGTCAGCGGCACCGGTTGTTCGATTGCGAACTTTGCGGCTACTAGCTCGATTGTTTATGAATTTGATGTCACTGGTTGCAATGACGGAGTCACCAGCACGGTAACTCTCGCTGCGAACTCAGCAACAGACGTCGCTGGAAACCTTGGCCCGACCTCGTCGATTTCGTCAACCACGACCATTGACCGAACCCCAGCTACTGCCAGCTTCACCAGCAAGCCTGCTGCCGTTACCAACGCAACAACCTCGCACTATGTTGTGACCTTTAGCGAGCCAGTGACCGGTTTGAGCGCCTCTAGCTTCGCGGTGTCAGGCGCCGGTTGTGCGATCAGCAACTTCAGCGCAACTACTTCGACCGTTTACGGCTTTGACGTCAGTGGTTGCAACGATGGCGTGACCAGCGTTGTCACCCTGAACGCGAATACGGCCACCGACGTGGCGGGCAATGCTGGCCCTGTCTCAGCCGTCAGCACCTCAACCCAGATCGACCGAACCGGCCCTTCAGTCTCGGCTTGGTCAACTGGCCTCAACGCCCGCACCAACGCAACCACACTTACTTATACGCTCACTTTCTCTGAGCCACTGGCCGCGGGAACCCTGATTGGCAGCGATTTCGTCGTGGGCGGCTGCGCTAATAGCCCTGCGGTATCGACCACCGATAACCAAACCTTCGCGATATCGCTCAGTGGCTGCGCTGCTGGCACTGTAACCATCAGGCTCGCAGCCAACGCGGTGACCGACATAGCAGCGAACGCAGGCCCTGCCAGCGCAACATCAACCATTAGCCTCGTAGTCGACTTCGGGCTGCCAGTTGCTTCGTGGGGCAGCACTCCGACCAGCCCGACAAACACAGACACCGTCTGGCAGCTCAACTTCAGCAAACAGATCACCGGCTTTACCGCCTCTGACCTGAGCAACGCGGGCACGGCCCAGAACTGTGTGTTCTCGGTCACTGCAATCAGCGCGGGATGGCAGTACCAGGTGACCGTCACCGGATGCACCGACGGCACGCTCATCCCAGAAATTGCTGCAAACAGCGTGACTGACCTCGCAGGCAACACCGGCCCAGCCCTGAATTCGCAGAGCGCACGCCAGGGCGGCACCGTTGTAATCGACTTGACTCCACCGGTCGCGTCGTGGAGCGCGACTCCGGCTTCACGTTCGCACGGAACCCTGACCTATGTATTGCACTTCAACGAGGCCATTACAACTGCTGCGGGTGACCCAGGTTGGCTAACCAACGACGACTTCGTGTTTAGCGGAAGCTCTGCGGGCTGCCAGATTTCGATTACCCCGATTTCCGGAACCAATGACTACACAGTGGTTTTGACTTCGTGCGGCGATGGATCGCTCACTCTTCAACTTCTCGATGACGCTGTTACCGACGTTGTTGGCAACACTGGACAACTTGGAATCTTCTCAAGCACCACTGTCGACAACACGGCACCTCGAGTGAACTCGATCTCAACTTCGACAGCGTCACCTACCAACGTTTCGCAAGTTACTTTCTCAATCAGCTTCAGCGAGAGTGTCACCGGTTTGATGGCAAACAGTGGCGACTTCACAATCAACTCAAGCCTCGGAACTACCAACTGCACCTTCGGCACACTCTCAGGTAGCGGAGCAAACTACAGCCTGCGTCTAAACAACTGCGGCGATGGTGAAACCGTTAGCGTCACGGTAAAGGCGGGTGCCGTCAACGATCTTGCTGGCAACGCCCTAGCAACTTCTCTTACATCGAACACTGTCACTTTCGACCGCACTCCTGCATCGGTCACTTACTCGGTTCCGAGCTCGGCCAGCACTACTGGCGCAGTCACCGTTGTCGCCACATTCAGCGAACCAGTAACTGGTGTCAACTCATCAGTATTCGCTCAGACCGGAACTGCAACTACTGGCTCGATCTCGGTAACTGCGCTAAGCAGCACGATGTATACGATCAGCGTCACTGCGGTGAGCTCTGGAACCGTGGTCTTTGAACTCGTTGGCCCGGTCTATGACGCAGCCCAGAACCAGGCGCCTCAACTTGGCGCGTCAACTACATCTAGCGCGGCAACCGTTGCTCTTGCCGGCTTGACCGCCAGCTTCACTACGAACCCGAATCCGCTGGTCAAGACCAACCCGCACTACGTCATCACCTTCTCTCGCCCGGTCACTGGCCTTACCGCGAGTGACTTTGACACGACCGCCGCAAACCACTGCAACGTGGCCGTGGTTGCAGTCTCGAGCACTGTTTACAACGTCAGCACCGGAAACTGTGGCGATGGCTTGATGCAACTAACCCTGCGCGCAGGTTCTGTCACAGACACCGATGGCAACCAGAACTCCAACATTTATGCCGGCCTAGTCACCATCGATAAGACGCCATCGACAGTCACGATCACTTTGCGCACGGGCTCGCTCGTGACCGGAAATCACATCTTTGATGTTGTGTTCAGTGAGCCAGTATTTGGCCTGACCTCGCAAGACTTCACCGTTCCTCTCGATGCCAGCGCAGCTGGTTGCACGATCACCGGACCAACTGGCACCGGAGCCGCTTATGTCGTCAATATGAACGGCTGTGCAAATGGCACATTTGGTTTGGCACTTCAACCTGATTCGATCACCGATGAAGCTGGCAACAGCGGGCCAACTACGCTCGCAGTGTCTGATATTGCAACTCAGGCGAAGCCTGCACCGTCTGCAACGGCAATTCAGGGAACCACTCCAACCACTTTGATTGCAGTTGCACCTACCGCGGTCTTCGCAAGCATCGACAACACGACTCAGCAGGCTCTGCTCGCTGCAAAGATCGTTGTTCCTGTGAGTGGCGCTGCCGGCATTCAAGTTGACACATCGCTCACGCAGCTAACTCCGTCAGATGCAATTTCGATTAGCTCAGACCAGAACGTTCAGGTCGGCGACCAGGTGTCGATTCGTGTCGAGGCATCTACTGCAATTGCCGACAACATGGACGCCGTCGGATTCCTGTTGCTCAACGGAAACTGGGAATACCTAGGGCGCCAGACCTTTACTGGCACCTGGGTCTCCTCGGCGCCAATGGTCTTCGCCGAGCCGGGCAGTTACACCTTGAAGATCGTCTTGGTTCCGAAGGGACAGGTTGTTACCTTCAACTCTCTGAAGGCCGGACTCAGCGCGAACCTTTCTGATCACGTGATTCCAAACCTGATCAAGCCAAAGACCTTAGACATTCTTGGTTTCCGCGCGGCATCAATCTCGGATGCTCAAACCAACGTTGGTTCGCAGCAGATCACGATCAACCTGAATGTGCAGTTGCCACTTGGTCAAACCGCGCCTGTTTTGGTTGCACCAGCTCCTCCGGCTCCTCCAGTGGTCATTACGCCTACCCCGACTCCTACTCCGACGCCGACTCCAACCCCGACGCCAACGCCTACCCCGACCCCAACACGCACTCCTACGCCAACTCCAACTCCAACCCGTTCGGCCACCCCAACTCCGACTCCAGTAGTCACACCTACGCCGACCCCAACTCCGGTTGTTACCCCAACCCCTGCGCCGGTGCCAACTCCAAGTGAAGCTCCGAGCTCAACTCCTTCGGCTAGCGCTGTGATTGCGGCGCCACAGCCTACGACCCCACCTGCTCCAGCAGCGGTACTCGAGCCATTAGCAATTCCAACCATTCAGCCGGGTGCTCCTGTGGCAAACCCAGCCATCGGTGCAACCGGTGACGACAATGCTCCTCCGACCGCCTTCGATCCTCTCTCGAACCCGGCCTCTGTTGTGGCTGCAACTGAAACCGCGACCCAAACCGTGGCCGTTGTATCCACCGTCGCGGCTGCTGCCGGTGCTGCCGCGGCTGCTGCCGCTGCAGCCGCCGCGGGCGCTGCTGCTGGTGCTGCTGCCGGTGCCGCGGCTGGTGCTGCAGCCGGCGCTGCTGGAGGTGCCGCTGCATCAGGCGCAAGTGCGGGTGCCGGTGCAGGTGGTTCTGCTCCACGCACGTCCAGCTCAGGAGCATCGGGCTCATCGGGTTCTAGCTCGGGTGGAAGCTCTGGTGGTCGCTCTGGCGGCGGAAGTTCAAGCTCGGGCGGTGGCTCAGGCTCCGGTGGCAATTCAAGCAGCGGCGATGGTGGCTCTGGTGGCGACGGCGGCGGAAGCATCCAGACCCTGGATGTCGATCACGACGTTTACGAGGTTGACGGCGAACACTTTGGAGATCGCCTTGCCATTTGGAAACTTCGCTGGATGCGCTGGACCGACAAGCCGAGCATGATGGCGACCGTTGCGCTAGCAAAGATTTCGCCAGTAGCGTCAAAGACCGTCAACGACGGCGCATACCTGCGCACGCTTTTCGGCACGTTCTCGCTTGCACTTCCGATCACCGGTCTGATTCTCGGAGCGCTCGGTGTTACTCAGATTCAAGGCGCGCTGCTCATGCCAAGCTGGCAGCTGCTGCTCTTGATTGCGGTACTCGGTGTGTTCGATGCTCTAACCGGTGCGGTCGCAACTATCACATTTGCAGTTGGTGCACTCCTAACTCACTCGATTACCGGTGCTAACGAGATTCGCTTGCTGCTTGGAATGATGCTTGTTGGATTTGCTCCCGGACTTCTGGCCACCGCGTTCCGCAAGATCCGCAAGGAAGCGCACTGGAACATTTCCTACTGGTGGGATCGCATCGTTGACTTTGCCGTTGTCACTTTCCTAGCCGGATGGACAATGTCGAGTGTTATCTCGACCTTGCCTGCATTGGCAAAGCTCACAATGCCTGCGGCGAACCACGTCACCGACTTTGCACTGGCAGCTGCTGCGGCAATGATCGTTCGCATTTTGCTTGAAGAATTTGCATCACGATTCTTCCCGGGCCGCTTGAACTACATCAACCCAACCGAGGTTGCTGCGCCTCACGCCGCGCAGAAGTTCATCGCACTTGCAATTCGCCTAGGGCTGTTCATCTTTGTTTCGGCAGCGTTGATGGGCGATACCTGGCACACCTGGGTTGGCTCGTTCCTGTTCATCTTGCCGACCCTGCTCGGTTGGTACAGCGACAAACTTCCAAACGTTCCGCTGCTCTGGAAGATCCTTCCAGGTGGAATCCCAGGTCTGGCATTGAGTCTGGTTATTGCATCGACCACGACCGCGCTGGTCGGAGCTTGGTTGGGCGCGAGCCCAGAGTTGGCCCAGTGGTCGTTCGTGCTACTTCCAATTCCATTGCTTGTGATGAGCATCCTTGGAATGTTTGGTCGCCACGGCGCCGACCCAGAGGCAGAGAAACCGCTGAAGACACAGAAGTGGCGTTACGTCTATCGCATCGGTGGCTTGGTCATGCTCGTTGTCACCCTGCGCCTTGCCGGCGTGCTCTAGGCCTTTCCTTAGAAACGCCTGAGGTCACGGGCGAATTCGAGGGCAGCAGGTAGTCTGAACCCATAACCCTTCGAGGAGAAATTCATGCGCAAGATTCTTGCAACTCTGGCCACCGTCGCAGCCGTTCTCGGATTCGCAGCATCGACGGTCGCACCTGCACAGGCAGCGTCGGCCCCAACCATCCTCACCGTTAGCAACAAGACCCCTTTGCCTGCTGGCGGCCAGAATGAGATCATCACCGGCACCAACTTGAACCTCGTCACCGCAGTGATTGTTGACAAGACCGCAGTGCAGATCGTCAGCCAGACTGCCACGAAGCTGGTCTTCATCACCCCGGCACACGAGGCGGGCCGCGTTGGCTTCACTCTTTATTACGGCAGCAAGAAGCTGATTTACCCAGACAGCCTTGTTTACAAGAAGGGCCCCAGCCGTGCGCTCGCGCCGCTGCCTTACATCCCAGACACTTTGAAGGTAGGCGCCAGCTTCTCGATGGTGCCAGGCGACCCGAAGTGGGCAACCACTGTGCTGAGCCTTACCCCTGCAAACTGCAGCGTTGACAGTGCCTTGAACGTCAAAGCTCTGAAAAAGGGCACCTGCAAGCTTCAGATCAGCATCGTGCTAGACACCATGGACCCGAACTACCGTGGCCGCGATGCCATGTATGACGTGACCATCAACTAAAACCACCGATTCACGGATGGCCCGCCGGCCCAGCTGGTGGGTTTTTCCTTTGCCCGTAATAAAAGAGTGTCTATCCCGTATACCTAGATATCTGCCAATATTGGGGCAGAGGGCGTTTGTTAGCCCATCCCAGCGCAATCGAAAGGTGAAACCATGGCCAAGCCAAAGCGTCACCTTCGCGCAGTCGGCGACAATCTGAACGCCGCTGAGATTCGCCCGGATGAGGTCAGCCTCGACACCACAGTTTTCAACGCCATCCCAGAAGACGACGAACTCGAGTCTCTGCTCGACGAGGTCAGCGACGAGGAGTTCGGCGAAATCGAACTCAAAGATGCAAAGCCGGTCAAGCTCAAAGAGTGGAAGGCCGAAGAGTTCGCGAGCATTTACATTCGCTTCCGTCCGCACCTAGAGCGTCACGCACGAAAGTTTTTGACTAACCGTTCGCAGATCGACGAAGTCGTTCAAGACGCGTTCCTTTACTTGATGGTTTCACTTCCTGAACTCGACAGCGAGATCGGTGTTCTTCGGTTCCTTAAGTGGAAGGTGAAGAACCTTTGCATCGATGTTTATCGTGCACAGGGTCGCGCATACATCAACAACATCGACGACATCGCAGAACCTGCATCGACCGATGCAGAAGTTGGTTCGCACCTCG
>CAITNA010000067.1 GCA_903893675.1 uncultured Micrococcales bacterium | reverse complement strand
GCGGCCTGAACGGCAAGTTCACCCTCGCAGACGAGCAAGCTCTGCAGATAGTTGCCATCTCGGGTGGCGATGCCCGCAGAGCCTTGACCGTTCTCGAGGCTTCGGCAATGGCAGCAGAGGCGCGCGGCTCCGAGATGATCTCGGCTGACGAAATCGAGATTTCGCTCGACCATGCTCTGGTGCGCTACGACAAGGATGGCGATCAGCACTACGACGTAATCAGTGCCTTTATCAAGTCGGTTCGCGGCAGCGACGCAGACGCCGCCATCCACTACCTGGCTCGAATGCTTGAGGGTGGCGAAGACCCACGCTTTATCGGCAGGCGACTGGTGATTTTGGCTGCTGAAGACATCGGCCTGGCTGACCCGAGCGCCCTGCCTCTAGCCGTGGCCGCCGCCGAGGCCGTTGCCAAGATCGGCATGCCTGAGGGGCGCATACCCCTTGCCGAAGCCACTATCTATCTGGCACTTGCCCCGAAGTCGAACACCGCATACAACGCCATAAATGCTGCCATCGAGGATGTTCGTGCCGGCCGCTTCGGCAAAGTGCCTGCACCACTGCGCAGCTCGTCATACTCGAAGGCTGCCGAGACCACCGGGGCAGGCGTCGGCTACAACTATCCGCACGATGACGCCAGGGCAGTGGTCGAGCAGGCCTATCTCGATGAGGTTCTAAGCAAGGCCGAGTATTACCAGCCGAAGACGCTCGGGGCTGAGGCTGAGATTGGTGCACGTCACTCGAAACTGCGGGCGATCATCCGAAGTTTTAAGCGCAAATAAGTCGAGAAGCCTCTGCTGCGCGAATCTTCGCGCAAACCCTTTATTTGGGCGGGGTCTGGCTGATAAACTCGCAAGGTTGCCGACTTTTCTCAACAATCGGCTGAACGTTGAGAAGCGGTGCGGTTTGCCTAATAGCCAGGCGAATCCGTGGCAAAAGGTTCGACCTCTCGATCCGCTTTTGTGAATAGAAATCGCTATTGGGATTCATCCCATGAAAGGAACACGTGTCAAAGACCACACGTACTCGTAGCAAGACTCGTTTGTCTCGCTCACTCGGCATCGCCCTGACTCCAAAGGCTGCCAAATATCTAGAGAAGCGCCCATTCGGCCCAGGCCAGCACGGACGCAACAAGAAGAAGGCCGACAGCGACTTCGCCGTTCGTCTTCGCGAGAAGCAGCGTCTTCGCGCTCAGTACGGAATGCGTGAAGCTCAGCTTCGCAAGACTTTCGAAGAAGCTAAGCGTCAAGAAGGCCTTACCGGTGAGAACCTGGTTGAGCTTCTCGAAATGCGTCTCGACGCACTCGTACTTCGTGCGGGATTTGCTCGCACCATCGCACAGGCACGTCAGATGGTTGTTCACCGCCACATTCTGGTTAACGGTGAGCGCATCGACCGTCCTTCGTTCCGCGTAAAGCCTGGACAGATGATCCACGTTCACGCAAAGAGCGAATTGACCGAGCCATTCCAGGTCGCAGCAATGGGCGGACACGTTGACGTGCTTCCTCCAGTTCCTGCTTACCTCGAAGTTCAGCTCGACAAGCTCCACGCAACCCTCGTACGTCGCCCAAAGCGCGCCGAAGTTCCAGTTACCTGTGAAGTTCAGCTCGTTGTTGAGTACTACGCAGCTCGCTAGTTAGGACTTCAGATGAGTGGCGGAGAGATCGCAGCAATCATTGCCGCAGGCGGATTCGTTCTGCTTGTGCTGTTCATTGCTGTTCCGCTGATCAAACTCGGAGGACTCATCGATGAGGCTCGCGATTCAGTTCGCGACCTCAACGACTCGGTCGCTCCGCTGCTCACTGAAGTAACTACCACCGTCGCCCAAGCCAACAAGCAGTTGGCAAAGGTCGACATCATTTCTGAAAACCTCGTCGAGGTAAGCACCAACGTCAAGTCGCTGGTTGCAGTATTCAGTGCCTCGGTTGGCGCACCTCTGCTCAAGATCGCGGGTCTTACCCAGGGTCTTCGCAGTGCCATCATGGGCAAGAAGAAGTAGGTCGTCATGAAGAAGATTTTCTGGTTTGCCACCGGCATCGCCGCAGGTCTCGCAGTTGCTAAGCGCCTTGCCGAAGACCCACAGGCACAGGCCGTCATCGACGACGCAACCAAGCGCGCCCGCGACTTCGGCGCTGCGATCAGCGAGGGTTTCAAGGAGCGCGAGGCAGAGTTGACCAAGCCTGCTCGAAAGCCTGCTGCGAAGAAACCAGCGGCTAAGAAGGCCGCTTCAAAGACCGGCACTGCTAAGACCGCAGCCAAGAAGCCAGCAGCGCGCAAGCCTGCCGCCAAGAAGCCTGCGGCCAAATAATGCAGACCGCCGAGATTAGACGGCGGTGGCTCGAATTCTTCGAGAACAAAGGCCACGCAGTTGTACCAAGTGCATCGCTAATTAGCGAAGACCCTTCACTTCTTTTCACCGTCGCCGGAATGGTTCCGTTCATTCCATACATGAGCGGTTTGGTTCCTGCACCGTTCCCTCGCGCTACCAGCGTTCAGAAGTGCATTCGCACACTCGACATTGACGAAGTCGGCAAGACCACTCGACACGGCACGTTCTTCCAGATGAACGGCAACTTCTCTTTCGGTGATTACTTCAAGCGCGATGCAATTAGCTTCGCCTGGGAGTTTCTAACCGGTTCCCGCGACTCGGGGTGCCTCGGCATCGATCCAGAAAAACTTTGGGTCACCGTCTTCAAGGATGATGACGAGTCGATTTCAATTTGGCGCGAAGTTGCCGACATTCCAATGGAGCGCATCCAGCGTCGCGGAATGAAAGACAACTACTGGTCGACCGGTCAGCCTGGTCCGGCTGGTCCTTGTTCTGAGATCTACTACGACCGCGGTCCTGCATACGGCATCGAGGGTGGTCCAGAGGCAGATGAAGATCGCTACATCGAAATTTGGAACCTCGTGTTCATGCAGTACGAGCGTGGCAAGGGTCTTGGAAAAGACGACTTCGAAATTCTCGGCGAACTGCCGAAGAAGAACATCGATACCGGCATGGGTCTAGAGCGCGTCGCGTTCTTGCTTCAGGGTGTCGAGAACCTTTACGAGATCGACCAGGTTCGCCCGGTTCTAGACCTCGCAGCACAACTTGCCTCGGTCACCTATGGAGCCGACGAGACCAACGACGTTCGCCTGCGAGTTATCGCAGACCATGTTCGAAGCGCGCTGATGCTGATCGGCGATGGCGTGACTCCTGGCAACGACGGCCGCGGCTACGTGCTTCGCCGACTGCTTCGTCGCACCATCCGAGCAATGCGTCTGCTTGGCGTCGAGCGCCCAGTGTTCAGCCAGCTGTTCACGGCATCTAAGGATGCAATGAAGTCGGCATACCCAGAGCTCGAAACCGACTTTGAGCGCATTTTGCGCACAGTCATCGCCGAAGAAGAGGCGTTCCTTCGCACTCTTACCTCGGGCACCGTCGTGCTAGAAGAGGCAATCACTTCGGCTAAGAGTGCCGGTGCAAAGCAGATCGACGGCAACGCTGCGTTCTTGCTGCACGACACATATGGCTTCCCAATTGACCTGACTCTCGAGATCGCAGAAGAGAGCGGGCTAACGGTTGACCGCGATGGTTTCACCGCTTTGATGAGCGAGCAGAAGCAGCGCGCCAAGGCAGACGCCCGCGAGAAGAAGCTCGGCGGCACCGACCTTTCGGTCTACAGCGAGTTCCGCCAATTGGGCGTAACCAAGTTCACCGGCTATGAAGAACTCGTCAGCGAAGGCAAGATTCTCGGCCTGATCTCTGAAGGCGCCAGTGTCACCAAGGTTGCCGCTGGCCAGGTTGCCGAGATCATTCTCGACAGCACCTCTTTCTATGCAGAATCCGGCGGCCAGGATTCCGACGCAGGTTTCATCTCTGGCAATGGTTTCGAGCTTGAGGTTCTTGATGTGCAAAAGCCAGTCAAGGGACTGGTCAGCCACAAGGTTTTGGTTCGCTCGGGCGAGGTTCACTCAGGCGCGATTGCAACAACCAAGGTCGACGAAAACTGGCGCATCGGTGCAGCACAGGCTCACTCAGGAACCCACGTGGTTCACGCAGCACTCCGCCAGGTTCTAGGGCCAACCGCCCTGCAGAGCGGTTCGTACAACAGGCCTGGTTACCTGCGACTCGACTTCGCCTGGGCTCAGGCATTGAGTGCAGATACCAAGAGCGAAATTGAAGAGGTTACGAACCTCGCGATCCGCCGCGATCTGGCCGTTTCTGCGCAGCACATGTCACTGCCTGAGGCTAAGCAGTGGGGCGCAGTTGCTCTCTTCGGTGAGACCTATGACGAGAGCGTTCGAGTCATTCAGATTGGCGGCCCTTGGTCGCGCGAACTTTGTGGTGGAACGCACGTGTCACGCTCGTCGCAGATTGGTTTGGTCTCGCTAATTGGCGAGGCATCAGTCGGCAGTGGTTCTCGTCGTCTCGAGGCATTGGTCGGCATCGAAGCCTTCCGCGCACTTGCCGCAGAGCGCGCGCTTGTAGCCCGTCTCACCGAACTCACCAAGTCGGGCCGCGACAACATTGAAGAGCGCCTCGTCGCAAGTCTTGAAGAACTCAAGGCCGCTCAGCGCAAGTTGGCTCAGCTGCAAGCTGCGGCTCTAGCCGAGAAGCTGCCAGCGGTTGTCGCGAAGGCCGAGGTCATCGGACACTCGCGCTTCGCGGCTGAGAACTTTGGTGTTCTTGATTCTGTAGACGACCTTCGCACTCTCACCGTGCAGCTGCGCGACGCCATGCAAAACGACAATGCAGTGGCTGCACTGTTTGCAACGATCAACGACAAGCCAATGCTGGTAATCGCCGCAACCAAGCAGGCTCAGGCCGCTGGCGTAAAAGCTGGCGCGCTGGTTCGCGTTGCAAGCGCCGTTCTCGGCGGCGGCGGTGGCGGCAAAGACGACATCGCACAGGGCGGCGGAACCGACGTCAGCAAGATTGAAGCTGCAATCGCAGCAATCAAGAGCGAGCTGGCAGGTTAATTGCGCACCGGACGCCGAGTAGCGTTCGATGTTGGCAAGGCCCGCATCGGGGTAGCGGTCTCTGACTTTCACGCCATCCTGGCAAGCCCATCCGAGCACATCAAGCGCACGAGCGATGAGCAAGCACTCACTCTGATGCGAGACGTGTTGATCGAGTCCGAAGCGATTGAGGCCTACGTCGGCCTGCCAGTGAACCTGCGAGGCGAATCTACCGAATCAACCAAGGATGCAGTTGCCATCGCCAAGCAGTTGGCAGACCACACCGAGATTCCTATTTATCTCATCGACGAGAGACTAACCACCAGCGTTGCAAGTAAGGCGATGTCGAATGCTGGCAAATCCAGCAAAGAACAGCGTGGTTCCATCGATTCGGCAGCGGCAACGGTCATACTCGAACAGGCCTTAGAGGTCGAACGTCGAAACGGCGCGGTTAGCGCCATTCTTGCAAAGGATTACAGCGATGCGTAAACGCAGACTTCTTGTGCTGTCAGTTTTGCTCATCGTCGTTCTTGGCCTTGGCTATGCAAATCGCGCGTCGGTTCGAAACATTTGGGATCAGGTGACGGGCGCCGACTTCGCGGGTGGCGGGCACGGCAGCGTGACGCTGGTGATTCATCCTGGCGACACCGGCACCGACGTAGCAAACGCGCTGGTGAAGGGCGACGTCGTAAAGAGTTTTCACATCGTCTATGGCTTGTTGATTGCGCGAAACCAGACTTTCTATCCGGGAAGCTACTCGCTACGCCACGAGATGAGTTCTCTCTCTGCTCTCACCGCACTTGCCGATAGTCATAACCGCATCAACGAGTCGGTCGTGATCAAGGAGGGCTATCGACTCTCGAACACCTTTAGCGCGTTGAGTGCTGCGACCAACATCTCGGTCGACGAGTTTAAGCAAACCGCGTCAAATCTTTCGGCTATCGGCGTTCCCGCCGGCGAGGTTAGTGCCGAAGGATGGCTTTTCCCGGCGACGTATTCATTTGACCCGTCCCAAAATGCGACTGAGATTCTTTCGGCAATGGTTGATCGCACCAAGCAGGAGCTAAATCGCTACTCGGTTCCGCAGGCCAGTTGGCACAAGGTGTTGACCCTCGCCTCTGTGGTGCAGAAGGAAGGGCGACAGACTCCCGACTTCTACAAGATCTCGCGAGTCTTCCTCAACCGCATTGCTGCCGGAATGAACCTGCAATCCGATGCAACCGTGAGCTATGGCGTCAGCGGCAACACCGTCTCAACCTCTGCCGCAGACCGAGCCAACACCAACGGCTACAACACTTACCTGCACCCAGGCCTGCCGATCGGCCCGATTAGCGCCCCTGGATCCGTGGCAATCGACGCGGCTTTGCACCCGGCAGTGGGCAAGTGGCTTTACTTCTGCGCCGTGAACCTTGCAACCGGCGAGACGGTGTTCAGCGAAACCTACGCCCAACACGAAGTTGCAGTTCGACAGTGGCAGGCATGGATGAGAGCGAACCCTGGCTATGGCGGATAAACACCTTGCCGTAGTTGGCTTGCCGATCTCGCACTCGAAGTCGCCTGCAATTCACACGGCTGCATACAGAGTCTTGAAGAATGACTGGGACTACTCCGCAATCGAGATTCAGCGCGACGGGCTGCATGCTTGGCTCGAATCGCTCGATTCAAACTGGATAGGGGTCAGCGTCACGGCACCCCTCAAAGAAGAGGCGGCCGCCTTCGCGGCAACCGACCTTGAGAAAACTCTTGGCAGTGCGAACACATTGGTCAGACCAACAGGCCAGTGGTTGGCATACAACACCGACGTCTTTGGCATCAGGCAGGCCTTGCTTCACGCAAAGCTGGGCGAGATTCGCTCGGTGGCGATCATTGGCGCAGGTGCCACCGCAAAGTCGGCGATGGCTGCAGTTGCCGCCGAGTATCCGAACGCCAAGCTGACCCTCGCGGCTAGGCGAGCAGAAGCGCTGCCAAAACTGGCTAACTTCGCACTGCACGCATTCAAGTTCGAGGCTAAAACTACGACCAACATCGCCAAGGCTCTAGCCGGTTCAGACCTGGTCATCTCCACTTTGCCTTCCGGAGCGCTTGATGAGTATGCGTTGAAGGCTCGCAAGTCGCTCTTCGGCAAGCCTCGTGGCGCGCTTTTCGATGTTGCATACGAGCCGTGGCCATCAGCCGCCGCTCGCATTTGGAGCGACAGATCGCTGCCAGTGATTTCGGGC
>CAITNA010000066.1 GCA_903893675.1 uncultured Micrococcales bacterium | reverse complement strand
CGACGACCGTCCAGCACGCAAGTTCGACGACCGCGCACCGCGCAAGTTCGAGGACCGTGGCGACCGCCCAGCACGAAAGTTCGACGGCGAGCGCCCAGCACGCAAGTTTGATTCAGCCCGTGGCACCAGCACCGACGGACGTCGCGACTGGTCTCCACGCGAGAAGCCAGCTCGTGGTTCACGCTTTGAGCGCGATGACCGCCCGGCTCGTTCATTCGATGACCGTGCACCTCGCAAGTTCGAAGATCGTTCAGACCGCCCAGCACGCAAATTCGACGACCGTCCAGCCCGTGGCTCACGCTTCGAGCGCGATGACCGTCCGGCTCGTTCATACGATGACCGTGCACCTCGCAAGTTCGAAGATCGTTCAGACCGCCCAGCACGCAAGTTCGACGACCGTGCCGAGCGTCCTGCTCGCAAGTTCGATGACCGTGCAGAGCGTCCGGCACGAAAGTTTGACGACCGCGGTGAACGTGCTCCACACCGTGCCGACCGCGTAGCCCGCGATCGCGACCGCGACCAGAGTTTCGACCGCGCTCGCGGTGCCAACCCAAACAAGAAGGCCTTCTTCGAAGACCAGAAGCTTGAGCGCCTAGAGAGCGTTGACGCTTCTACCGTCGAGATGGCCGGCAGCTTTGGCGACATGGACCTTCACCCGAAGCTCGTTATGGCGCTTGCTGCCATGGGCGCAGAGGCACCGTTCCCGATTCAGGCAGCGACCATCCCAGCAGCAATTGGCGGCATGGACGTTCTTGGCCGCGGAAAGACCGGCTCGGGCAAGACCGTTGCCTTCACCGTTCCAGTAATCATGAAGTTGATTGCTGGCGGTTCGCAGCCACGCAAGCCGGGCAAGCCACGCGCGCTCATCCTGGCACCGACCCGCGAACTCGCAGACCAGATTGACCGCACCGCGCACACCCTTGCGAAGTCGGTTGGTTTCTTCACCGCTTGCATCTATGGAGGCGTGCCACAGCGTCGTCAGGAAAACGCCATGAGTCGCGGAACTGACATCGTTGTTGCGACTCCTGGTCGTCTTGAAGACCTTATGGCTCAGGGCATCGTTGACCTCAGCGAAGTTGAGACCATCGTTGTCGACGAGGCCGACCACATGTGCGACCTCGGCTTCATCGAGCCTGTAAAGCGCATCATGCGTGCAACCGGTGACTCGCAGAAGCTGCTCTTCTCGGCAACTCTCGACAAAGAGGTTGACGCACTCGTCAAGGAATTCCTTCCTGCACCATTCGTGTATGAAGTTCCAAACGAAGAAGAAGACACCACCAACATCATCCACCGCGTTTTGATGGTCGACCAAGAGGACCGCTCACAGGTGCTTTTGCGCCTCGTGCAGGGTCACGGCAAGTCGTTGATCTTCGCGCGCACCAAGATGACCGCTGAGCGTTTGAGTGAATCGCTAACTGCTGCAGGTGTTCCTGCTGCACGTTTGCACGGTGACCTCAACCAGAACCAGCGCAACCGAAACCTCGAGCGCTTCATCAACGGAAACGTTCGCGTGCTAGTTGCAACCGACGTTGCCGCACGTGGAATTCACGTTGACGATGTTGCTTTGGTCATCCAGGTTGACCCACCAGAGGAATACAAGACTTACCTACACCGCGCCGGTCGAACCGGTCGTGCGGGAGCAACCGGAACTGTGGTCACACTGATTCCTCGCACCCGTCGTCGTCGCATGGAGCAGATGCTCGATCGCGCCGAGCGTGATGGTCTTTACACGGATGTTCGCCCAACCAGCGAATTGCTCGAGCAGCTCGCCGGCCCGATCGCTCCACCACCAGCCCAGGACGCACTCGACTTCGGCGACAGCCGTGGCGGAGGCCGTGGCGGTTCGCGTGGCGGATCAACCGGCGGACGCGTTCGCGCACCTCGTGACCGCGACCGTGGCCCACGCTCAGGCGGCGACCGCAAGTTTGGTGACCGCAAGTTCGGTGACAAGCCTCGTGGCGACCGCAAGTTTGGCGACAAGAAGCGCAACTTCGACGGCGCTCGCTAAACCGCAGCAATTTCAGTTATCGCCGCAGGCCCACAAGCTTGCGGCGATAACGCTTTAAGGCCCACGCGACAACTGACAGATGATTCGCAAGGATGCGGGGATACAGTTGGCACATGCGCCTAAAGAAAACCCTCGCCACCCTCGTAGCCACCGCCCTTGCCGTAAGCATCGGCGTGGGAGCAAGCCCAGCCACCGCACCGGCAACGGCCGCAAGCTCGCTGGCAGCACCATCCTGGACTAGCAACGCCACCGTCTATGAGGTGAACGTTCGCCAATACTCGGCGGCCGGTTCATTCAACGCTGTTGCGGCAGACCTGACCCGCATCAAGAACCTCGGTGTGAAGGTGATCTGGTTCATGCCGATCTACCCAATCTCGGTGAAGAACCGCAAGGGCACCCTCGGCAGCTACTACTCGGTGGGTGACTACACCGCGGTGAACCCAGAGTTCGGCACCGCCGCTGACTTCAAGGCGCTCGTCGACAAGGCGCACGGCATGGGCTTCAAGATCGTGCTCGACTGGGTGGCGAACCACACCGGCTGGGACAACCCATGGATTACCGCACACCCTGACTGGTACACCAAGGGCTCGAACGGCGCGATCACGCAGCCACCTGGCACCGACTGGTATGACGTTGCCGACCTGAACTACTCGAACACTGCGATGCGCGCGGCGATG
>CAITNA010000065.1 GCA_903893675.1 uncultured Micrococcales bacterium | reverse complement strand
CCGGCATGGCCAGATTCCCAGCGAGGTTTCAACTGGTACTTGCGGCTAACCCGTGCCCGTGTGGCTTTGCGATGTCGAAGAAGGCGAGTTGCAAGTGTGCACCAATGGCCCGGCAAAGATATCTGACAAGACTTTCGGGGCCGCTTCTCGATCGAATCGACATTCGCCTTCGAATCAGCGAGGTGAACGCGGCGCAGGTCGAGCTAGACCGCAAGAATCCAGACCGGGCAACAAGCGCCGACCTGCGAGCTCAGATCGCGGCCGCTCGGGAACTCGCAGCCTTGCGAAACCGCCCCTTTGGCTTTGAGCTCAATGCTCAGGCTCCGTCTGCGGCCCTGCGAACCATCTACTCCGGCAGGCCAGAGCTAACCGCATTGCTCGATAAGGCACTTCGCGCGGGGCAGTTGAACCTTCGGGGTTACGACCGCTGCCTTCGATTGGCACTCACTATTGCCGACCTTGAGGGTCGTCAGATCGAACCTGGCGACATCGCGAGAGCCATGGTGCTTCGCGGCGAAGACCAATTAGGAGCAGCGTGACCATGCAAATGAAACTAAGCACTGACCAAATCAGCCACGCGCTCGAGGGTGTTGTCGATTCCGCGCACCTCGAAGATGAAGATCAAGCCGCCGATGCGCTTGCACGAGCAACTTTTTCGTTGCTTGCCGAGCCCGGCGATCGCTTTGCCGGCTGGTTGTTGTTCAGGCATCCGGCTGCTCGGGTGATCGAAGCACTTCAATCTGACTTTGATTTCAAAAGCCTGCTGGACGTCGAGGCTAGAGATTTGCTCGGGTCAACGTTCGGAGACATCGAGGGGTTATTCGCTTCAGCCAAAGAGCGCTGGCAGCCGCGACTCTCGTTCACGGCAGTCGAAAGCGCGCTTGAGGCTGCAAGGCGATTAGGTGCGAGATTGATTTTGCCGGCCGATGAAGTCTGGCCAGCATCGATGTCGCTTCTTGGTGAAGGTGCACCGCACTGTCTTTGGGTTCGTGGTGACGCGAGAGTCTTGTCGTTGACTGCTCGATCTCTTTCGATTGTCGGTTCGCGCCTTGCAACAAGTTACGGCGAATACGCGACCACCGAGCTGGTCTCAACTGCGGTCGGCCAGTCGCTGGCAATTGTCTCGGGCGGTGCATACGGAATTGACGCAATCGCACATCGCGCAACTTTGGCCATCGATGGATTCACGGTCGCAGTCTTGGCCGGTGGCATCGACAGACTTTACCCCGCGGGAAATTTCGAGATGTTGAGCAAAATCGCAGAACAAAATTTGCTGCTCACAGAGCAGCCACCGGGTTCAAGCCCGACCAAGTGGCGGTTTCTGCAGCGCAATCGTTTGATTGCAGCCCTAGGTTCGGCAACAGTGGTTGTTGAAGCTGGTGCTCGCTCTGGTGCGCTCAGCACCGCGAACCATGCCAATCAAATCGGGCGACCCGTCGGAGCACTTCCAGGTCGCTTCGATTCGCCTCAGTCCGCCGGTTGTCACGAGTTGATTCGAGGAGGGCGCGCCAGCTTGATTGCCACTGCTCAACAGGCGATCGACCTGGCTGTCGGCAGCGAACCAGAGCTGCTCAGCCCATTTGGCGATTCGCTCGGACCGCTCGAGGTGCGACTGCTCGATGCACTTGGTCTTCAACCTCTCGGGGTCGAACGAATTGCTTTCAAAGCAGGGCTGACCTCAAGCGAAATGGCCATTGCTCTCGGCAATTTGGAGCTGCGCGGTTTGGTTCGCCGCAGCGGAGCGGGGTGGGTCAAGACTGGCAAAGTCGCAGGCGCAAACTAGCCTGAATACATGACTCACACTCTTCGCGACTTAGCCGCGCAGTTTGCAGATTACCTGCAGGCTGCACGCGGTTACTCGCCGAATACGGTGAAGGGCTATGCGACCGATATCGAAGATCTCATCAGTTTCTGTGCCAAGCACGAAGTGGTGACCATCGAGCAACTCACCATCGACCAGATTCGCGACTGGCTCTATGAGATCGATCAGCGCGGTCTAGCCAAATCGTCCATGGCCCGAAAGAGCGCTGCCGTTCGGTCATTCACCGGGTGGCTGCAAAAGTCAGAGATTACCGAGAACGATATCGCCGGCAGGCTCAAGTCGCCCAAGTCGGGTCGAAGTCTGCCCAAGGTGGTCTCTCGCGATTCGCTTGGCGACATCTTTGAGAAGCTGGCCGAGCAAGCAACCGAAGACAATCCAAACGGAATCAGAAACTTGCTCTCTATTGAATTCCTTTATGCAACCGGATGTCGTGTCAGCGAACTCGTTGGCCTCAATCTCGAAGACATCGACTTCTCGCGCAACATTCTGCGTGTTATGGGTAAAGGCGCGAAGCAGCGAATGGTTCCCTTCGGAGCACCGGCTCGGCAAGCGCTCGATCGCTGGCTTCAAATTGGCCGAGCCCAACTCGTTGGTGAAAAATCTGGGCAGGCGTTGCTAATCAATTCGCGAGGCTCACGCCTCGGTGTTCGACAGGTTTATTCGCTGGTTGCCGATTTGCTGAAAGACACTCCAACCGGTGTGGCCGGCCCGCACACTCTTCGTCACTCGGCAGCAACGCACTTGCTCGATGGTGGGGCTGACCTTCGAGCCGTTCAAGAATTGCTCGGCCACGCGAGCCTCGGCACCACGCAGATTTACACGCACGTTTCTGTCGAGCGACTCAAAGAGGGTTACGCCAAGGCGCACCCTCGCGCCTAAAAGCTAAAACCAGTTCGTGGCAGAAGCACTGAAGGTGTGAGCTCTGCCGTTCGAATCAACGGCGACAGATAACCCTCGGATGTTCGAAGCGAATAGTGCATGCATCTGGCCATCAGGCAGTGCTGCGAATAGCTCGGGTCTGCATCGCAGATCGCAGCAACCTGTTGCCCGGTCTTGACCCAGGTGCCGGCCCGGAGGTCTGTGCAGGCTGGTTCGAATTCGAGTAGCTGGCCGTCGCTGGTGCGCAGGCTCAAAACCGAGCGGTCAACAACTTTGCCGGCAAACCAAACCTGAGCCGCGGTCGGGGCGAAGACTGGCTGACCGAGATTCACTCGGTAGTCGACACCACGATGGCCTGCCGAATAGTCGCTGGTTGGCTGAAAGTAGGGCGTCACCAAAACCAACGGGGCCGACAGGGGCGGCTGCCAGGCCACTTGGGCCCCGCTTGGCTCGGTCGGCTGCGCGTCTGCGTGAGCCGACAGCGGCTGCGCGTCGGCATGAGCCGAGAGCGGATGCTGCCACATCGCAATAGCAAGACTGAACCCAAGTGCCAGCCCGATCAGTCGAAATCTTTTGATTTGCCTCATTAGGCAAGGTTGGCGCTGCGGGCACGGGTTTGGCGGGGCAGGGCTCAATCTGTGGATAACTGCTTGGTCGAGCATCCCTGTATGAAATTGCCAGCACCTCTGAATCGCTTGAGATTGGCGGGATTCACTATGGCGCAGGCCTGAAGCCCGCTGTTATGCTTGCTTGTAGCGGCATCCGCTGAAGAACCCTCTTTTTGAGACCTTTCTTTTGCTGTGCCGACTTCGCGTGTTGACCAACATCCGAGTTCTTCAGTCATCGAGAAATCGATGCGACTTCGATGCGACACCAGGTGCGACTGACAACCGTCTGATCGCAATTAACTGAAGGATGCATTCGTGCGTCCAAAAGGAGAAACATGGCAGTCGTAACTGTCCGCCAGCTGCTCGATGCAGGTGTCCACTTCGGACACCAGACTCGTCGCTGGAACCCGAAGATGCGTCGCTTCATTTTGACCGACCGTTCGGGCATCTACATCATCGACCTTCAGAAGTCGCTCACTCACATTGACAAGGCATATGACTTCGTCAAGGAGACCGTTGCGCACGGTGGATCGATTCTGTTCGTAGGCACCAAGAAGCAGGCACAGGAAGCAATCGCTTCTGAGGCAATGCGCGTTGGTCAGCCTTACATCAACCAGCGTTGGTTGGGTGGATTGCTCACCAACTTCGGCACCATCCAGAAGCGTCTTGCACGCCTCAAGGAACTCGAAGTCATGGACTTCTCGGGTGCCACCAAGACCGGTCTCACCAAGAAGGAACTTTTGATCCTTCGCCGCGAGAAGGACAAGCTTGAGAAGTCACTCGGCGGTATCCGCACTGTGACCAAGACCCCTTCGGCAATCTGGGTTGTAGACACCAACAAGGAACACCTCGCGATCACTGAGGCCAAGAAGCTTGGCATCCCGGTTATCGGTGTTCTCGACACCAACTGTGACCCAGACGAGGTCACTTACGGAATCCCTGGCAACGACGACGCAATTCGTTCGGTTCAGCTGCTCACTCGCGTTATCGCGGATGCTGTTGCCGAAGGTCTGATTGCACGTCACTCGAAGCCAGAAGAGGCAGCAGAGCCACTGGCTGAGTGGGAGCGCGAACTGCTTGAGCAGAGCGCAGCCGCAGCAGCACCAGTTGCAGAAGCAGCCCCACCAGCAGCAGAGGAAGCTAACTAATGTCATACACCGCAGCAGACGTAAAGGCGCTCCGCGACAAGTCGGGCGCAGGAATGATGGACTGCAAGGCAGCCCTCGATGAGGCCGGCGGCGACGTCGACAAGGCTCTCGAGGTTCTACGCCTGAAGGGTCTGAAGGGCGTTACCAAGCGCGAGGGTCGCACCACCACCAACGGTTTGGTTGTTGCCCGCGTTGCAGGTGGCACCGGCTACATGATCGAGCTCGCTTGCGAGACCGACTTCGTTGCTAAGGCTGACAAGTTCGTGGCTCTTGCCGAGAACATCGCTGACGCAGTTGTTGCAGCAGGCGCGAAGACCGTTGAGGCAGCACTGGGTGCAAGCGTCAACGGCAAGACCGTTGCTGACGCAATCACCGACGAGGCAGCAATCATGGGCGAGAAGGTTGAACTTCGCAAGCTCGTTGTTGTCGAGGGTGACAAGGTTGACGCTTACCTGCACCGCACCAGCAAGGACCTCCCACCACAGGTTGGTGTTTTGGTCGCTTACTCGGGCGCAGATGACGCAACCGCTCACGACGTAGCAGTGCACATCGCCGCTTACTCGCCAACCGCGCTTAGCCGCGACGAGATCGACGCAGAGGTTATCGCAACCGAGCGTCGAATCGCCGAGGAGACCGCACGCAACGAGGGCAAGCCTGAGGCTGCACTCACCAAGATCGTTGAAGGCCGCCTCGTCGGATACTTCAAGGAGAACGTGCTTCTCGACCAGGACTTCGCCAAGGACTCAAAGCAGACAGTTGGCAAGGTTCTCGAGAACGCAGGCGTTACCGTTTCAGGCTTCGGCCGAATCCGCGTAGGCGCATAGTTCGAAAATCATCGAAGAGGGCTCGGTCTGTTGACCGGGCCCTTTTCGCTATCGGCCTAGGATAGACAGAGGAAACCACCAGTCTGGGAGGGCAAATGCCGGGTAAAAAGCGACGCGTTCTACTCAAACTTTCGGGCGAGGCATTTGGTGCTGGCAGCCTGGGAGTGAACCCAGATGTAGTTGCCGAGATGGCAGCCGAGATCGCAGAGGGCGCGAAGAGCGCCGAGGTCGCGATCGTTGTCGGTGGCGGAAACTTCTTCAGGGGAGCAGAGCTCTCGCAGCGCGGCATGGACCGCGGTCGCGCCGACTACATGGGAATGCTCGGCACCGTGATGAACGCCCTCGCACTCCAGGACTTCCTTGAGCAGGCCGGCGTTGACACTCGCGTGCAGAGCGCAATCACCATGTCGCAGGTGACCGAGCCTTACATTCCACTTCGCGCAATCCGCCACCTCGAAAAGGGTCGCGTCGTGATCTTCGGTGCCGGCGCGGGTCTTCCATACTTCTCAACAGACACCGTGGCCGCTCAGCGTGCACTCGAGATTCACGCCGATGAGGTTTTGGTTGCCAAGAACGGCGTCGACGGCGTCTACTCGGCCGACCCGAAGAAGGACTCGAACGCCAAGAAGCTTGAGACGCTGACTTACCAGGAGGCGCTCATCAAAGGTTTGAAGGTTGTCGACGCAACCGCGTTCAGCCTCTGCATGGACAACAAGATGCCGATGCGCGTCTTCGGCATGCAGGGCAAGAGCAACGTAACTGATGCCATCAAGGGAAAGAAAATCGGCACCCTGGTTAGTGCCTAAGGAAAACAAATGATTTCAGAAATTCTTGCAACCGCAAACGACAAGATGAACAAGGCCATCGATTCGGCCAAAGAAGACTTCGGCACCATTCGCACCGGTCGCGCTAACCCACAGCTGTTCCAGAAGGTCATGGTCGACTACTACGGCACCCCGACTCCGCTAGCGCAGCTCGGCCAGATCGCGAACCCAGAGGCTCGCACCATCATCATCACCCCTTATGACAAGGGTGCACTGAAGGCGATTGAGCAGGCGCTTCGCGAAATGCCAAACTTGGATGCGAACCCCCAGAACGATGGAAACATGGTGCGCGTCACCCTTCCTGACCTAACCGAAGAGCGTCGCAAGGAATACGTGAAGCTTGCCAAGTCAAAGGCCGAGGATGCACGCGTTGCGATTCGTAACATCCGTCGCAAAGGCAACGATGACCTCGCTGCTTTGAAGAAGGATGGCCTTGCCGGCGACGACGACATCGCTCGCGCCGAGAAGGACCTCGACGCCGCAACTAAGACTCACGTCGATGCGATCGACGAAGCGCTCAAGCGCAAAGAAGCAGAGCTGCTCGAGGTTTAGTTGAGCAACCCCAAGCCCGAGGGGCGCAATTTTTCGCAGTCAATAACCGTTGGGTTGCTGATTGGCGGAGTGTTCCTCGCAACAATTTTGACTTTCAATGGCTTCCTGTTTATGGCGCTAGCTGCCGTCGCTTGTGCGGCAGGTGCCTGGGAACTATCAACGGCCCTTCGCACCGCAGGCTGGTATGTGCCTCGTGTTCCATCGGTGGTCGGTTCGTTCCTGATCATGCCGGCTACCTACTTCTGGGGTCACAAGGCTCAGTGGCTGACCTCTTTGGCGATCACCGGCGCACTGATTATTTGGCGCTTGGTGCACATCCTGTGGGAACGACGCGAGGCACCGATGCAGCGCGTGGTTCACACTCTTCGCGATTTCGCCGCGGCCATCTTTGTGGTGGCATACCTGCCGTTGACCTGCTCGTTCGCCGTGATGTTGCTTCGTCGCCCGCACGACGGCCAGTGGTGGGTGCTCACCTTCGTGCTGACGGTTTCGATGGTCGACACCTTTGGTTACTTGGTTGGGCGCAAGCTTGGTCGCCACAAGTTGGCACCAGGGGTTAGCCCAAAGAAGAGCATCGAGGGCTTGATGGCCTCGATCGTCGCAGGGTTAGTTGCCGCGATTGCTTCGGCAGTCTTCTGGCTGCACATTGACTGGTGGTGGGGTGTGGTGATTGCCGCAGCAATGACCCTGACTGCCGTGTTCGGCGACCTCGCAGAGTCGATGATCAAACGCGACCTCGGCGTCAAAGACATGAGCTCGATTCTGCCTGGCCACGGTGGAGTGATGGACCGCCTCGACTCGATTCTTCCTTCGGCGCTGGTTGCCTATGCAATCGCGACCGTGTTCTTCCCGCTTTAGCCGCAATCGCAACATCGCCTGAGAGAATAGCCCAGTGCCAAATCAGTTCCCGCTAACCGCAAAGTCGAAGCTCGGCTACCAGCCTGAGCAGGTCGACGCCTTCATCGAGATGGCCCGCCAGCAGTACGAGCATCCAGAAGGTCACATGCTGACCGCCGACCGAATTCGCGAGACCGAATTCGACATGGTTAAAGGTGGCTATGAAGTCGACAAGGTTGACGCAGCTCTAGATCGCATCGAGGATGCACTTGCCGACCACGAGCTCGCCCGCAAGCGCGAACAGCGCGGAAACTTCGCAATTGAAGACCAGCTCGAGCGAGTCACCGAACTGGTTCGTGGACGACTCGACCGCCCAAAGGGCAAGCGCTTTTCGCGAAGCAAGTGGCCATCGCGCGGTTACAGCCGCAAGCAGGTCGACAAGCTTTGCAATTTGATTCTCGAACACCTGGTGAACAACGAGCAGCTGCTTATGGCTGAGGTTCGTCGCACGGTGTTCACTGCGCAGAGGGGTGGCTATGCAGAAAACCAAGTGGATGCGTTCATCGATCGTGTCATTCAAATTCTCCACATCGAACGCAACTCGTAGGTCACTAGCGCTGGTTGCAGCGCTGACTCTTGTCGCCCTCGGCTCTGCTGGCACTCTCGGCAATTCTCAAATCGCACAGGCCGCAACCGCAACTAAGGCCAGCGCGGCGCTTGCCAGCCTCAAAGTTCAGCCATGGGCATCCCACGCGGGTTATGCCCGCGCTCAGTTCAGCGATGGCTGGGGCAAGATCGGCTCGTGCGACACCCGAAACTACATTCTTCAGCGCGACCTCAGCGCGGTGACCTGGCGCTCGGGAGCAAGTTGCGAGGTTGCAACCGGCACTCTAAACGACCCGTACACCGGCAAGGTGATTCACTTTGTGCGCGGGGTTCAGACCTCGCTCGCCGTGCAAATTGACCACGTCGTGCCGCTTTCAAACGCTTGGATGACCGGTGCCCAGTCGATCTCGGCAACCAACCGCTACAGCCTCTATAACGACCCGCTAAACCTGCTTGCCGTCGATGGCCCGACTAACGAGGCCAAGAGCGACTCGGATGCCTCGGCCTGGTTGCCGCCGCGAGCGGGCTTCAGGTGCAGCTATGTGGCCCGCCAGATAGCGGTGAAGCGCAAGTATCACCTGTGGGTCACAAGCGCCGAAAAGTCGGCAATGCAGGCGGTTTTGGCTGGTTGCCCATCCCAGTTGCTGCCTACCCGCTGATTTAGCCTTGTCGGGGGTGTTAACCCGCGGTTAAACTGGCTTCAGGACTCCAATGGGCAGACACGTACTCGAAAAACCAACGCTTTCGCAGCGCGCATTTCCGCGCATGCACGCGTTTTGGGCACGTCACAGCAGCGTTCTGCCAATGCTCACCCGCCGCACGGTCAAGGCCGGCTGGGGCTTTGCCGCAGTAGTGGCCTGGTCACTGGTATCGGTGGTTGACCCATACTCGGGAACCATCGTCAGCGCCTCGGCCTCGATGATCTTCGATTCGTCAGACCCAACCCAGAGCTACGGTCTTGCCTCGACCCAGACCATCTCGTTCGCCCGCGGCGGCTTCAACATCGTCACCGGCAGCGACGCCAGCGCGCTCTTTGTTGCCAATGCCGACCTGCCAGCCCCAGGCACCTCGAAGCAATACGCGCTCGCACAGCTGCTGAGCATGGGCTACGACTCAGACCAGTACTCGTGCCTGGTCACCCTTTGGGATCGCGAATCTAACTGGCGAGTAAACGCCACCAACTCGGGTTCAGGCGCATACGGAATTCCGCAGGCACTGCCAGGCACCAAGATGGCCTCTGCCGGCGAAGACTGGCTAACCAACCCGCGCACCCAAATCAACTGGGGTCTGAGTTACATCAAGGGCCGCTACGGCGCTCCTTGCGGCGCTCTTGCTCACTCCAACAAATTCGGTTGGTACTAGTGCCTCGCAGCAATCGTCCTAAGCGCTCGAAAGGCGCAAAGCGCGAAGAGCCTGTTGAGCTCGACCTCGATCGCGCACTGCGCGGCATGAAGCGAACCGAAATCAAAAACGGCGTTGAATACACGGTTCAGTCATCGTCTGGCGCGAATGCAGAAGAGGGCAAGACCTGGGTCTGCCCACATTGCCACGTGAACATTCAAAAGGGCCTGAGTCACATCGTCGCCTGGGATGCCCACCGCGGAGTCGATGGCCGTCGCCACTTTCACACCGCCTGCTGGAAATCGTTCCAAGGAAAACTGCTTTGAGCGAAGTCATTGAGGTTCGTTCCTCGATAGAGCTACCGAGCATGCGCGAAGCAATCGTGCTGCACACCGAGGATGGCCTCAACCTCATCGGTGAGCTCGCTCTGCCTGTCGATCGAACTCCGGTCGCGACCCTGATCATGTTGCACCCGCTGCCGACCCACGGCGGCTTTATGGACTCACACCTCTATCGCAAGGCAGCCAACCGCTTGCCGGCTCAGGCCGACCTCGCGATTTTGCGCTTCAACACCCGTGGCACCCAGTCGCCACATGGCAAGAGCGACGGCGTGTTTGGCGAGGGCATTACCGAGCGCTTGGATGTTCGTGCCGCCGTGCAATTCGCAATCGATCGCGGCCTGCCGAACCTATGGCTCGTGGGTTGGAGTTTCGGCACCGAGCTAGCCCTGAAGTATGGCCCAGACGAGCCAGTGCTCGGCGCAATCTTGCTCTCGCCGCCGCTGCACCGAACCTCTGAGGCCGAGCTCGCACGTTGGGCCGACACCGGCAAGCGAGTGGTTGCGCTGGTTCCCGAGTTGGATGATTACCTGAAACCCGATGAGGCCATCCAGCGTTTCAAGGCTTTGCCGCAGGCAGAGATCATCGGAGTCGACGGGGCAAAGCACCTGTGGGTTGGCGAGGTTGCCACCAAGCGCGTGCTCGATGAAATCGTGAAGGTGGTCAATCCTGCGGTTTATCCGCTGCCGACCACCTGGTCGGACTAGACCTCGAGGTCCTGCTTCGGCATCCATACCTGGCGAATGATCAAGATGATCGAAGCCGCCACCGGAATCGAAACCAACGCGCCGAGAACACCCAGCAGGGTTCCGCCGGCGAGGGCTGCAACGACCACAACAGCACCAGGCACATCGACAGCGCGACGCATTACGCGCGGGCTAACCACGTATGCCTCGAACTGCATGTAGATCAGGTAGTAAATCGCCATAACGAGCGATGCGGTTGGAGAAGTCGAGAGTGCGACAAGTGCCACGATTGCGCCACCGGTAAGTGAACCGACTAGCGGGATCATCGCGAAGAAGAAAGTCACAAAGGCAAGCAGAACTGCATAGTTTATGCCGACGATGCTCATCACGATGAAACCTAGGATGGCGTTGATAGCCGCGATCGTCACCTGACCAATCACGTAGCGACCAATCGAGTTGGCTATCTGCTCGCTGATGTTTTCAAACTTGTGACGACTGCGCTTTGCGACAAGTCGGTAGAGCCAAGCCTTGAAGCCTTCGAGTGACGCCATGAAGTAGATGGTGAGAATCATGATGGTCAGAGCGGCAAAGAAACCGTTGAAGATTGTGATGCCTACCTGAACCACGCCACCGAGAAGCTGCGGCCAGTTTTTGCCATCGGCGAGGTAGGTGCCAAACGAATTGATCGAGGTGCTGATCGCGCCACCGAACTGGGCATCTAGGCGAACCACCCAGTCGAGCTTGGCTGCGTCTTGCAAGATTGCCGGGGCCTGTTCCACGAAGCGCTCGGCCTGGTGAACCAGGGTAGGAGCGGTGGCCCAGATGAGGCTGCCAATCACGCCGAAGAAGACCACGACAACGACCAAGATGGCCAGAGGTCGCTTTAGCTTGCGGCGCTCCAGGAAGCGCACGATCGGGTCTAGGCCAAGGGCGATATAGATGGCTGCAAACACATAGGTGAAGATGCTCCCGAGAGACGTGATCATGCTGCCCAGCACCAGCGCTGCAAGCACGCCTAGGCCACCAAGCAAGCCGAACTGGAAGCCGTTAGTTATTTTGGTGTTGCGCGGCTCGCTCATTTGGCCCCTTTGGTTGCTTTGCTAATCGACTTTTAGGTTTGACTGCAGGCGCTCGAAAACCAGTTTCAGGTTGTCTACATACTGGCCAACAGATTCGCGCTCGACCTCGAGACGGCGCAGCTTGGCTTCGGCATCGCGAAGTGAGGCAGCGACATCTGCATTTGCCTTCTCAATAATCTGTCGAGCTTCTGCCTCGGCCGCTGCCAACAATGCGTCGACCTTCATGCGAGTCTCGTCGGTGAGCTTCTGGTTGATCGCGCGAGCAGCAGCCTCGAGGGTCTCTGCCTCCATGCGTGCTGCATTAGCGCGAGTCATTGCCAGTGCAAGTTGCGCGTTGGCGTCGTCGAGGTAGCGCTGCGTTGCGGCAACGGCCTCTTGGTGCTTGCGCAGATAGGTTGACTCGGCATCTGCGCGACGGGCGGTGAGTTCAAGTTCAAGGTCGCTGCGAGCCTGGTCGCTGACAAGCGAGAGAGCGGCGGCAAAGTCGAGCTGCTGACCGATTTCGCGCTGGGCAATCATTTTGCGTTCGGCAAGATCGCGATCGACCTTCGCGCGAAGTGCTTCGGTTTCACGCTTGGTGCTTGCACGCATCTTGGCGACCTCTGTTGCAATCGCTCCACGAATCGAGCCGGCTTCACGGATGGCTTCATCGACAATTTCGGCGGCGCGGTTCTTGCTGTCTGAGATAGAGGTTTCGAATTCAACCGTTGCCGAGTTGATGATTCGATCTGCGCGACGCTGAGCCTCTGCGACGAGCGAGTCGTAGTATTCCTGAGCCTCTTGGCGCTTCTGCTTGACCTCTTCGTCAATTGAGCGGCGAGTGTTCTGGGCTTCGGTTTCGGCCTCGAGAACCAGGCGCTTCGCCTGTTCTTCTGAGGTTGAGAGAATTAGGGCAGCTTTTGCGCCGACACCTGCATAGCTCGGGTTGCTGCTCTCTTCGAGTTGGCCTTCGGCCTCGAGCAGGCGGTTGTTGGTGTCGCGAAGTTCGGTGGCCAACTGGGCGTTTTGGGCGCTGAGGTTGAGAAGTTCACGGCGCAGGTCGCGAAGGGCGTCCTCAACGGCCTCGCGGTCGTAACCGCGCATGACCACAGGGAAATCGTGCTCGAAATCGGCCAAAACAGCCTCCTAGCGACTTGATTAGACTTATCCACAGGCGTTTTTGCGCCTTTCACGAGTTTAGTTGATTGGGTTTGCCATGCGATTTCTGATAGCCGTCGGGCTGTTCGTAGTTTCGCTCATCCTTGCCGTTGTCGGTTTCGCCCAGCGCACCATTTGGGCACCGCCAGCCCAGTATTCGACCACTATTCAGTCGAGCTCGAATGCCCCATACCTCGTGATTCCGTCTTCGGTGATCGCTCTGCACCCTGGAAACCCAGCCGTCATTGTCAAGTCGGGCGGCCCTGTTTTCGTCGCAAGCGGTCGCGAGTCAGACATCTCAGCCTTCGTCGCTCAGTCGAGCGTTGCCACCGTAAGCGGCGACCTAAAGAGTGGCCTCTCGGTGTCAACGACCACTGGCGCGTTGGCACCTGCTGATCCAAACGGTTCAGACCTTTGGCGAGCACAGGTGAAGGCCGTTTCGCGTGCCTCGCTTGCGATCGACGCCGAGCAAGGTGGGGCTGCAATCGTTGCGAGCACCGGGCTCACCGCGGCTCCGGCAAACATCCAGTTGGTTTGGAAGGGGTTGTTTGACCCAACCATTTCGAACATCCTGCTTTGGCTAGCTGCAATCTTGATGCTGGTAGCTTCAGTGCTGACCTTCATCGAATACCGACAGATGCGAATCAACCGCGGGCCACGTCGTCGCACGCCAAAGGCGCCACGCCCACCTCGCTATCGCTACCGTTCGATACTCGGCAGGCCAGTTCGTGGTCGCCGCGCCGCTCGATTCACCGCGCTGGTCTCTGGCGGGCTCATCCTGGCGATGGTTACCGGTTGCGCACCGAGCAAGCCAAACGCCGCGAACTCGGCAAACCCAACTGCTTCGACACAGGTGCAACCGGTTTCTCTGCTGCCTGGCCAGACCGCGCGCATCCTCGGCGATGTAGCTGGTGTCGCCAGCGATGCTGACACCAGCCTGAATAAGGATGTCATTGCCGAACGATTCGCTGGCCCGGCTCTTCAGGTGCGACTAACCAACTACCAGTTGCGCAAACTGAATTCGCGCATTGCCGCAATGCAGAAAGTAGTTGCTCACCCGTTGCAGTTCAGCCTTCCTGCGGCAACCTCGGTTTGGCCTCGCACCTTCATGGCGGTCACCGACGAGAAGGGCGACAGCAACCTCCCGCAGATGCTCGTGCTGCAGCAAGATACCCCACGAAGCAACTACAAGGTTTGGTTCACCGTTCGCCTGATGCCAGGCGCCAAGATCCCGGCGATGCCACCGACTGCCACCGGCGCAATCATGGTTGACCCTGCGTCACTGTTCTTGAAGGTAGCGCCAAACAAGCTGCCTGCCATCTTTGGCGACGTTCTGAACAACGGCGAAGGCAGCGTTAGCTCGGCGCTGTTCAACTTGAACAACCAGTTCTACAAGCAGGTTTCAGGGGCGCAGCAGTCGCAGATTCTTCAGCTGAAAAAGGCGAACATAAAGTTCGGTCACCAGTTGGGCGACCCGAATGTGATTTCGCTCGCGACCTCAGATGGTGGCGCGCTTGTTGCCGTCTATCAAACCGACGTCGACACCATCAAGCCAACCAAGGCGGGTTCCGCGGTTTCGGTTGGTGCCGAAGAGAAGCTGCTGCTCGGATCAAACGGTTCGACCCGCGGCGTGAAGTCGATCTATGGCGACATGCTTCTTTTCTATGTGCCGGCAATTGACGACCAGACCCAAATCACCCTGATCGGCGCGACCCAGGGTCTTATCAGCGTTTCGAGCCTCTAGTGGCTGCCGATTTCAACGCGGCAATGCGCGGGGCTTACGACCTCTCGTCGCTGAAGAACCCTGCGCCCGCTCAGCCCACCGGCTCGGATGCACAACCCGCAGCTCAGGCCTCTGGCGATAGTCAGGGCGTGCTGAAGGTCACTTCGTATTTCGTCGAACTGACCGAGGCAAACCTGCGCGGTTACATCTCGGCAAGCCAAGAAGTAGTCATGTTGCTCGACTTTTATTCGACGACTGATGAGGGCAGTCGCTCGCTTTCACAGAAGTTGATAGAGCTGGTTGAGAAGGCGAAGGGTGCCGTTCTGCTCGGCCGAGTTAACCTATCCGAGCACGCGCGCCTTGCAGAAGCATTCAATGTGCAGCAGCCCGCAACCTTCATGGGTCTGCTCAAGGGGCAACCGGTTCCGTTGACTCAGGGCGATCAGCCAGAAGATGTGCTGTTGCAGCTTGTCGACAAGTTGCTGCAGGTTGCCCAGAGCAATGGCATCACCGGTCGCGCGGAGTTAGATGCCGAGGCTGCGCCAATCGACTCGACGCCGAGGTTGCCGCCAGCACACCAGGTTGCGGTTTCGCTGTTGAACGAGGGAAAATACGCTGACGCGAAGGCGGCATACGAGCAGATTCTGCGCGATGCACCTGCTGACACCATGGCGGTTGCTGGGCTCGCCCAGAGCGAGTTGCTGGTTCGCCTCGATGGGGTAGACGTCGACAAGGTGTTGAACACTCCGCCGCAAAACTTCGATAATCTTCTTCAGTCTGCAGATGCGCTGATTGCCATCGGCGACTATGCCGATGGCTTCGATGCGATTTTGAAAAACTACTCGGATGCCGATGACGAGATGAAACCGAAACTGCGCGATCGCCTGCTCCGCTATTTCGAGATTGTTGGCAAGTCCACGCCCGAGGTCGTTGCGGCGCGTGCGCGCCTGACCTCGCTGCTGTTTTAGGCTGCTGTGTTAGTTAGCCGGCTTTAGCCAGATTGCGCCAAGCGGCGGAATCGTCACCTTCGCCGAGTGCGGCTGCCCGTGAGTGCCTTCACCGTTCGCAGTGACCTTGCCCATGTTGCCAACTCCAGAGCCGCCATAAATCGCGGCATCGGTGTTGAGAATCTCGACCCAGTCGCCGGCAATCGGCAGCCCGAGTGACCAGTCGTAGTGCGGGTGGCCCGCAAAGTTGATCACGCACGCGATAGGCGAGCCCTGTTCATCCCAGCGCAGGAAGGTCAGCACGTTGGCCTCGGCGGCACCGCCGTCGATCCAGGTGAAGCCGCGCTGCTCGTGATCGAGCTGCCACATCGCAGGGTTGGCAAGGTAGAGGCGGTTCAGGTCGGCGACCAGAGACTGCAGGCCGGCGTGGTTTGCCTGCTCGAGAATCCACCACTCGAGGCCGTGCTCCTGGTTCCACTCAGACTGCTGACCGAACTCAGAGCCCATGAACAACAGCTGCTTGCCAGGGTGTGACCACATGAATGCGAGGTAGGCGCGCACATTCGCCAGCTGCTGCCAGCGGTCGCCAGGCATCTTGTTTAGCAGTGAGCCCTTGCCGTGCACGACCTCATCGTGACTGATCGGCAAAATGAACTTTTCGTCGTAGGCATAGAGCATCGAGAAGGTCAGTTCGCCGTGGTGATGGCTGCGGTAGGCGGGGTCTTTTTCGATGTAACGCAGGGTGTCGTTCATCCAGCCCATGTTCCACTTGAAGCCAAAGCCAAGGCCGCCCTGATCGGTCGGGCGCGATACGCCACCCCAAGAAGTCGACTCTTCGGCAATCATCATGATGCCTGGGTTGCGCTTGTATGCGGTGGCGTTGGTCTCCTGCATGAATGCGATGGCATCCAAGTTTTCGCGACCACCGAATTGGTTTGGCAGCCAGTCGTTGTCTTTGCGCGAGTAGTCGAGATAGAGCATTGAGGCGACGGCATCGACGCGAAGGCCGTCGATGTGGAACTCTTCGAGCCAATAGAGCGCGTTTGCTACCAAGAAGTTGCGAACCTCGGTGCGGCCGAAGTCGAAGATGTATGTTCCCCAGTCTGGGTGTTCGCCGCGGCGTGGATCTGCGTGTTCATAGAGTGGCTCGCCATCAAAGCGGGCGAGTGCCCAGTCGTCTTTCGGAAAGTGCGCAGGCACCCAGTCGAGAATTACGCCGATGCCGGCCTGGTGCAGTTTGTCGATTAGGTAGCGCAGGTCATCGGGGTTGCCAAAGCGCGAGGTTGGTGCGTAATAGCCTGTGACCTGGTAGCCCCAGCTCGGAGCGAAGGGGTGTTCTGCAATCGGCATGAAC
This sequence comes from uncultured Micrococcales bacterium, assembly GCA_903893675.1. Taxonomy (GTDB): domain Bacteria; phylum Actinomycetota; class Actinomycetes; order Actinomycetales; family Microbacteriaceae; genus Rhodoluna. The sequence continues at coordinate 885 of CAITNA010000065.1, read as the reverse complement.
TCGACGTGGGTGAAGTTCAGCTGTTTGAGGTAGGTGATGAGCTCGTCTGCGAGTTCGCGATAGCCGAGGTCTTTGCGCCACGAGCCAACGTGAATCTCATAGATCGACATAGGCGACTTGAGTGCATCTCGGCTCTGCCTGGCTTGAAGCCAAGCGCCATCAGACCACCTGTGGCTCGACTCGAAGACCACCGAAGCCGTTGCCGGCGGGGTCTCGGCAAGGCGGGCCATTGGGTCAATCTTGGTAATCCAGTTGCCGTGCTTGGTCAAGATTTCGTACTTGTACTTGGTGCCGGCGGTAAGCCCCGGGATGAACAACTCCCAGACGCCGGTCGAACCCATCGCGCGCATTGCGTGCAGGGTGCCGTTCCAGCCGTTGAAATCGCCAACCACGCGAACTGCCTGGGCATTAGGCGCCCAGACCGCGAAGGCAACGCCGCTTGTGTCGCCGAGCTTGCTAGGCACCGTGCGCAAGTGCGAGCCCAGTGCCTTCCAAAGCTCCTCGTGGCGACCCTCAGAAATCAGGTGCAAGTCGAGTTCGCCGATGCTTGGCAGGTGGCGGTAGGCGTCGTCTGTGGTCCACGCGTTGGTGGCAGCGCCATCCTGGTATTCGGCAATCACGCGATAGTCGGGGGCGACGCTCGATGCGACCGTGCCCTGCCAGAGCCCGTTGTGCACGTGTTCGAGTTCGACCTTGCCGTTGCCTAGATCGGCCGTGACCTTGGTGGCAAGTGGGCGAAGCACACGGATGACCCAACCGCCGTCAATCGCGTGTGCACCGAGAACGTCGTGCGGCGCGTGATAGCTGCCGCCGGTGACCTTGGCTAAAACCTCTGGGTGAATTTCTTGCACGGTTACTGCTTCACCTTGGTGACCAGCATCACGT
>CAITNA010000064.1 GCA_903893675.1 uncultured Micrococcales bacterium | reverse complement strand
TTGTGATACAATTGTATATACAATAGGATGTTGGTATGAAAGAAATCAGATGGAGCTTATTAAAGAGTGAGCGATTAAAGCGCGGCTTGGCATACAGCGTCTATAGCTTCAATCAGGGCTACTCAGATGGCGCAACTTTTGGGCTCTACGCCGGCTGCACCCCAGCCAAGGCCGAAGAGGTAACCCGTCTGATGCTCGAAGAGTTGACCAAGGTGGCAAACGACGGCATTCGACTCGACGAGCTCGACCTGGCCAAGGGCAACATCTCGGGCGGGCTCGCGCTGAAGTTTGAAAGCACCATGGCTCGCATGAATCGACTGATTGGCACCGAGTTGTCGACCGGCGAGTTCTATGACTTGGATGAGACCATCAAGCACTTCGAGGCCGTCACCCTCGACCACGTGCAATCACTTGCTGCCGACTTGCTCGGCCGCGAACGCAGCATCGTGGCGGTTGGCGATGTCGAAGAAAAGACTTTCGAGCGCTTTATCTAGATTGGTAAATTCTTCTCTATGACAATCAAAGTTTCGGTAGTCGGCGCAACCGGCCGCATGGGCAAGCTCGCGCTCGAACTCATCGACGCGGTCAGCGACCTAAGCCTGCACTCGACTCTCGACTCGCGAAGCGAATTGGCTCAGACCGCCGGGGCAGATGTCATCTTCGATGTCACCAACCTTGAGGTCAGCAAGCAGGTTGTTGCTCACGCGATTGCAAACGGTCAGAAGATCGTGGTCGGCACATCCGGCTGGTCGCAGTTGCACCTTGATCAGGTTGCCAAGCAACTCGAGGGCACACAGGCTGCGGTCGTGGTCGTGCCAAACTTTTCGATTGGTTCGATGCTCGCCACCAAGTTCGCGGCTGAAGCCTCAAAGTTTTTCGACTCGATCGAAATCATCGAGGCACACCACGCCGGCAAAGTTGATTCGCCTTCAGGCACCGCAATTCGCACCGCCGAACTGATCTCGCATGCACGCGATGCAAAGCCAATTCTGCTTCCCGGTGTTGGCCAGGCCGCTCGCGGGCAGGTCGTTGCCGGTGTTCCGATTCACAGCCTTCGCCTGAGTGGCGTTTCTGCCAAGCAAGACGTGGTCTTTGGTGGCGAGAGCGAGCTGCTTACTGTGTCGCACGAGACCAGCTCGGTGAAGGCATACTCGGCCGGCATCGTTGCAGCGGTGCGTTTCGCATCAACCGCTCGAGGCCTAACCGTTGGCCTCCAAGCGGTGCTCGGGCTATGACCTCGAAATACTTCTCATTCGTTATGGGTTTGTTGACCCTGCTTTACTGCTACCTGCTTGGAAGCCAGGCCATCAAGATGATCGAAACCGGCAAGCCGGTGGGAATCGCCATGGGTTCCCTGCTTTTGTTCTTTCCGGTGCTTGCCATGGTGCTCACCGTTCGCGAGTTCATCTTTGGGTCGGCAGTAGAAAAGCTCGGTCGCAAGATTGAGGCGGCGGGGCAGTGGCCTGTGTTCGATCTCGAGATCCGCCCATCCGGTCGCCCGACTAAGGCTTCAGCGGCAGCCGAGTTCGAGCGCCAAAAGAAAATCGTCGAGTCGAAACCCGACGATTATCTAAGTTGGTTTGCCCTAGGCCTTGCCTACGATGCTGCTGGCGATCGCCGCCGTGCCCGCGAATCGATGCGCAAAGCCCTAAAGCTTTCTCGCTAGCCGCGAATGATGCCCACTCGGCGAAGCCCAAGGTAAATCTGGCATCCGAGGCAAAACGCGAAGTATGCCTGCAACACAGAAGCCACGAACAGCGCCGCAGCGGCAATTGCCAAACCGGTTGCGCCAAACAGTGCGCCGAGCACGAAGCCGAGTGATGCCACGATCAAACCAACCAGCTGTGCGAAGCGTGGCGGGCGAGCATCCTCGAGTTCCTTGGGCGCCTGCAGGCGTGGGCGAACGAACTTCTTGAAAAGCAATCCGTATGGGTGGCGGCTGTTGCCGTAAACCGAACCCCACAAAAAGCTGAACCAAACGAATGCCAACAGCTCGTATGCGAAGGTCAGCGTGCCGGCGTCGAGTGCCAAGAAGAAAATGATCAGGCTGAGCAGGTTGGTGATGGCTGCCCCAAAGCGTGGCCCACGCGGGTCAATCTGGTTGTTTGCGCTCATTAGATTTCGAAGAGTCCTATCTCGTCTCGAAGGGTTTGCTCGCGGGCGGCTCCGCCGATGCGAGAGGTGATTCGGCCCTGTGCATCCAAGACCAGGGTGGTCGGGGTTTGCAGGATTGAAAACTTTTTGGCCAGGTCCAGCCGATTGGTGATGTCGACCTCGATGTGCAGCACACCGTCGCCGTGCAGCTCTAGGTCTCGAAGGGTGCGAGCTGTTGAGACGCACTGGCTGCAAAACTCGGACGAGAACTGCAAGAACGTGATTTTCTTGCCGAATCGGGTGACCGGCTCGCCATCCTTGACGGCTCCGAGCTCGGCCAGGTCGACGACCTCGCCGGCACGCACCGACTTTGAGCGGCCGTTGCTTAACTTGAACCAGATTCCGGCAGCCAGCGCGGCAAGCACCAAGGCTGCAAGCAGGATCAGTCGAAGTTCGAGTGGCATGGGTCAATTGTTTCAGCCCGCAGGTGCAGGAACGAGGCTGGTTGCCAATTGTTACGTGGCCTCGCCGCTAGGCTAGAGGGCATGTCTGACATCAAATTCCGCAGCGACGTGACCGTCGAATTGGTTCGCGCGAGTGCCGACGACAGCGACGTTCTGTTTGCCGCCCGCGTTTCAACCCAGGGTGAGCAAACCCTCGAGAAGGCCGCCGCTGGCCAGGATGTTGGCATCGACGAAAAGCGCGACAAGGGCCTGATCAACTACCTGATGCGCGACCGCCACGGCTCGCCATTCGAGCACAACTCGATGACCTTCTACGTTCAGGCTCCGATCTTCGTATTCCGCGAGTTCATGCGTCACCGCATCGCTTCATACAACGAAGAATCAGGTCGCTACAAGCAGCTCGACCCGGTTTTCTACGTTCCTGGCTCAGACCGCAACCTGGTTCAGGTTGGCAAGACCGGTCACTACGAGTTCCTTCCTGGCAGCGCAGAGCAGATCGCACTGGTTGAGCAGGAAAGCCGCACTTCTTCGATTCACGCATACGAGTCATACCTGCGAATGCTCGATGCCGGCGTGGCCCGCGAGGTTGCCCGAATCGTGCTGCCGCTGAACATCTACTCGAGCATGTATGTCACCATGAACGCTCGTTCACTAATGAACTTCCTGAGCTTGCGCACCAAGCGCGAGGGCACTCACTTCCCATCGTTCCCGCAGCGTGAGATCGAGATGGTTGCCGAGAAGATGGAAGAGTTCTGGGCTGAGCTCATGCCTCACACCTATGCGGCGTTCAACGCCAATGGTCGCGTTGCGCCTTAATCGGTAGTCTGTAAGCCATGTCGACCAAAAAAGCAGAAATCTTCGGGCAGACGCTCGTTGCGCTTGTCACCCCGATGACTGCAGAGGGTGAAGTCGACTGGCCTTCAACCGAGCGCTTGATGGACTACTGCGTTTCTAATGGCGCAGACGGTCTGGTGCTCACCGGCACCACTGGCGAAACCTCGACTCTTACCGACGCCGAGAAGATTCGCCTCGTTGAGGTCGGCAAGGATGTCGCCGCGGGTCGCGCCAAGATCATCACCGGAGGTGGTTCGAACGAAACTGCTCACGCAATGCAGCTCTACAAACTCAGCGAGAAGGCTGGCGCAGACGGCATCATGATCGTCACGCCTTACTACAACAAGCCAACCCAGGCAGGTGTGCTCACGCACTTCCGTCTGATCGCAGACTCGACCGACCTTCCAGTCATCTTGTATGACATCCCAGGTCGCACCGGCATCGCAATCTCTTACGACACTTTCCACCGCGCGGCAAAGCACCCGAACATCGTCGCCGTCAAAGACGCCAAGGGTGATTTGGCTCAGGCATCGCGAATCATGACCGAGACCGACCTGATCTACTTCTCGGGCGACGACTCGAACGTTCTGCCACACCTGGCCATCGGTGCCACCGGCTGCATCTCGGTGACCGCGAACATCGCGCCAGCCGCATACCGCGCGATGATGGATGCCACCAACAACAACGACTTCAACCGCGCACTCGAAGTGCACAACTCACTCGAGCCGCTGCAGCGAGCCGCAATGACTCACGTGCCGGGCACGGTTGCGGCCAAGTACATCCTTCACGGTCTAGGTGTCATCGCCAGTCCGCGCGTTCGTCTGCCACTGGTTGGCCCAGAAGATGCAGAGGCAGCTCGCATCGAGGCAGACATCGACACCGTCAAGCCAATCGGTGGCCTGACCTTCGCAAACTTCCGTCCAGACCGCAACGCCGCAGCAGGTGGCGCCCTACCGAAGGTAGCCGGCACCACGCGCTAGGCGGGTCACTAGTAGAACAGGCGAACCCATGGTTCTTGCCATTCCAAACCCAGCACCGCTAAAGAAAGACACGCTTCGAATCATTCCGCTCGGCGGAATTGGTGAGATCGGTCGAAACATGACCGTCTTCGAATTCGACGGCAAGATTCTCATCGTCGACTGCGGCGTGCTCTTTCCAGAAGAGACCCAGCCGGGTGTTGACGTCATCCTTCCCGACTTCGGCTACCTGCGCGAGCGCATGCGTGACGTCGTCGGCATGGTGCTGACTCACGGCCACGAAGACCACATCGGTGGCGTGCCTTACCTGTTGCAACTTCGCCAGGATGTCCCCATCCTTGGTTCTGCGCTAACCCTCGCGTTCGTCGAGGCCAAGCTCAAGGAGCACCGCGTCACCGCTAACTCGCGCGTGGTCAGCGAAGGCCAGATCGTAAAGATTGGCGACTTCGAGCTCGAGTTCGTAGCCGTCAACCACTCGATTCCAGACGCGCTCGCGGTGGTCATTCGCACCGCGGCCGGCAGCGTGCTGCACACCGGGGATTTCAAGATGGATCAAATTCCCTTGGATGGTCGACTCACCGATCTTCGTCACTTCGCCCGCATTGGCGAGCAGGGTCTCGACCTGTTCCTCTGCGATTCAACTAACGCAGACGTGCCTGGCTTCACTCCGCTCGAGAAGGAAATCGGCCCGGTTCTTGAAAATGTCATGTCGCGCGCACGTCGTCGCGTCATCGTGGCTTCATTCTCATCTCACGTTCACCGCGTGCAACAGGTGATCGACGCTGCTGTGGCCAACAACCGAAAGGTTGCTCTGGTTGGTCGCTCGATGGTGCGCAACATGCAGATCGCGCAGACAATGGGCTACCTCAACGTGCCTGCCGGTGTCTTGATTGACTCGAAGCACGCCAACGACATCCCAGAAAACGAACTGGTTTACATGTCGACCGGTTCGCAGGGCGAGCCGATGGCCGCGCTTGCTCGCATGGCGAACCAGGATCACGACATTCAGGTGGGCGAGGGCGACACCGTGATTCTCGCGTCGTCGCTCATCCCAGGAAATGAAAACTCGGTCTATCGCGTGATCGATGCACTCACTCGCCTTGGTGCAAACGTGGTGCACAAGGGCAACGCCAAGGTGCACGTCTCGGGTCACGCGGCCGCGGGCGAGCTGCTCTACTGCTACAACATCCTGAAGCCGAAGAACGTGATGCCGGTTCATGGCGAATTCCGTCACCTGATCGCAAACGGCAAGCTCGCCGAGCAAACCGGCATTCCTGCCGAGCGCGTGCTGATTACCGAAAACGGTTGGGTCGTCGACCTTCACGATGGCAGGGCACAGGTTGCCGGTGCTGTCGAGTGCGGCATGCTGTTCGTTGATGGCAAGACCGTTGGCAAGATCACCGAGGATGACCTTCAGGATCGTCGCGTGCTTGCCGCCGAAGGGTTCATCTCGATCTTCTGCGTCGTCGATGCGGCTACCGGAGCGCTTCGCGTCGGGCCTGAAATTCGTGCCCGTGCCTATGCCGAAGATGACGGCGTCTTTGACGACATCAAGCCGGCCATCTCGCAGGCCCTCGCCGAAGCGTCTCGCGACGGCGTTCGCGATGCCTATGCACTGCAGCAGGTAATTCGTCGAACCATCGGCACCTGGGTGAACCGCGCACACCGCCGTCGCCCTATGATCATCCCGGTCGTCATCGTCGAGTAACCCCGCTAGATAGGCGGATTTGCGCCTAAAACGGCCCCGCGGCCTCGGCGGTTTTGTCGACCCCTCGGGTTAAGGTTGTCGCATGGCAACGCGCAAACCAGCCCCTCGTTCCGCCCGCCCGGCGGCCAAAGGCGCTGCTCGCAAGCCGGCTGCTTCGAGAGCACCGCGCAAGTCGGTTGCCGCCGAAGGCCACCCACAGAACCTCGGTGTGCGCATCTACATGGTGCTTGCCCACGCAGTTGGCGCTGGCGCCCGCGCACTCAGCCCAGACAAGATCGAAAAGCACGAACGTCGCGACGGCTTCCCATTCGCCATCTTCCTGCTTGGCGTAATCGG
>CAITNA010000063.1 GCA_903893675.1 uncultured Micrococcales bacterium | reverse complement strand
TGCTCTTCGCCCTTGCGCAGTTGCTCAATGCTGATGTTCGCGCCGGTTGCGGCCGCTGCGAGCAACTCGCGGTAGCGGTCAAAGTCGCTCAGGCTTTCGTCGATGCGAATTAGGCAGGTAGCAGGCGAGTAGCGGAACAGGTTCTTCTCGACCGATAGGCCGGTGACATCGGTGGTCTGGCCGAAGGTTTCGACCAGCTGCTTCGCGTCGTCGTGAGCAGCGCGAGTGAGGGCCGCGAAATCGTTCACGCCAACCAGCGGTTCGATTGTCTTGAGTAGTACTTCGACGTTTGCTGCGAGCGGGTAGCGCTTTGGCTGGTGGGCAAGTGGCGCACTCTCGAAGCGACCGAAAGCAAAGAGGTAGTTCGGGCCGCCGGCCTTGGCGGTCGCGCCAACCGCAGACTTCTTCCAGCCGCCGAATGGCTGGCGCTGAACAATCGCACCGGTGATGCCTCGGTTGATGTAAAGGTTTCCCGCCTGAACCTTTGCGGTCCAGAGTTCGATCTCGTGAGCATCCAAGGAGTGCAGACCGGCGGTCAGACCATAGTCGGTCGCGTTCTGAAGCGCGATTGCTTCTTCGAGATTGCGCGCGTGCATGATCGAAAGCACTGGGCCGAAATATTCGGTTAGGTGACTGATCGAACCCGGCTTCACATTTGCACGGATGCCCGGTGACCAGAGTCGCCCGGTGTTGTCGAGCTGCTTCGGTTCAATGAGCCAGCGCTCTTTGCCGTCGAGTTCGGTGAGACCGTGCTGCAATTTTGTGGCTGGCTTCTCGATCAGCGGACCCATCTGCGCGAGTGGGTTGGTGGCATAGTCAACAACGAGCCCGCGGGTTGCGTCGAGCAACTGGTTCTCGAATCGCTTTGAGCGAGCAACACTGCCAACCAAAATCACGAGCGAGGCCGCCGAACACTTTTGACCTGCGTGACCGAACGCGCTTGCCACGACATCGCGGGCGGCTAGGTCGAGGTCGGCATATTCGGTAACGATGATCGCGTTCTTGCCGCTGGTCTCGCCAATCAGGCGAAGCGCCGGGTTGAAGTCGCGGAACAACTTTGCGGTGTCGAAGGCGCCGGTGAGCACCAGCTGGTCGACGCTCTTGTGCGAAATCAGGCTGCGGCCAAGTTGGTCTTCAGCAACCTGAAGCGCGGTCACCACGCCGGCTGGCAGAACTGAGCCGAGAATCTCGGCCAGCATCGCACCGCAGCGGGTCACCTGAGGGGCGGGTTTCAGCAGCACGGCCGAGCCTGCAGCCAGGGCCGCAAGGGTCGAACCTGCTGGGATGGCGACCGGGAAGTTCCATGGCGGGGTGATCAACACCAGATCGTCTGCGATGTGCTTTGCACCATCGAGCTCGGCAAGGCCCAGGGCCTGCTGGGCATAGTAGTTCGCAAAGTCAACGGCCTCGCTGACCTCAGGGTCGGCCTGATCGATAGTCTTGCCGGCCTCGGCCATCATTACCTGAATCAGGCGGCCGCGGTTAGCCTCGAGCGCGTTCGCAACTTTGCGCAGATATTCGGCACGGCTAGCAACCGGCAGCTGCTGCCAGGTTTTGGCAGCGGCCTTCGCGGTAGCAACGCGCGCTTCGAGCGTGGTTGCGTCAGTGACCCACAGTGCCTTCGCGCCTTCGACGCCGATTGATGCCAGTGTGTTCGAATCGAACAACGATGCGGCCCACTTTTTGTTCGCAGTGATGGCGGGGTCACTATCCACAGAATTTTCAAAATGAGTTTGCAGTGAAGACGAAACCGGGGCAGTGCGATCTTGCACGCGGTTGGTGTCAGCAAACTGCTTCTCGATGTCATCGACCGATGCTGTGAAGCGTGCGGCCTCGCGGTCGAACAACTTGCGCTGGTCGGCAAGTTCGAAAACCGCAGACATGAAATTTTCTGGGTTGGCAGATTCTTCTAGTCGGCGAATCAGATATGCAATCGCAACATCGAATTCGGTTGGGGCGACAACCGGGGTGTAGAGCAAGATCTGTCCGACATCCTTGGCGACGGTTAGCGCCTGCGCCTCGGCCATGCCGAGAAGCATCTCGAACGAAACACCAGAGCGCAATCCGCGCTGCTGCATCAGCGCGTGAGAAAACGCGATGTCGAACAGGTTGTGACCGGCAATGCCAACTTCGATGTTGGTCAGGTGCTGTGCGGTCAGGGCATAGTTCACCACGCGCTTGTAGTTCGCGTCGGCGGCTTGCTTCGACTCAACGACAGCCAGCGGCCAGTCGTGCAGCTGTGCGTCGACGGTCTCCATCGAAAGGTTCGCACCCTTCACGATGCGCACCTTGATCGGGGCACCACCGCGAGCACGGCGGTCGCGAGCCCAGAGCTGCAGTTCGTGCATGCGCGATGGCGCATCTGGAAGGTATGCCTGCAGCACAATGCCGGCGCGCAGGTTGTGCAAGTCTTCGCGACCCAGGATGCGCTTGAACACCTCGATGGTCAGGCCGAGGTCCTTGTATTCCTCCATGTCGAGGTTGATGAACTTCGGCGGGTTACTGGCCGCGGCCTGCTGAAACAGCGGGGTCAGGCGCTCGACGATGTGCTCGACGGCTTGCTCGAAGGCCCACGGGTTGTGCGGGGCGATGGCCGCCGAAACCTTCATCGACACATAGTCAACGCTCGGATGCGCGAGCAGACGCTTCGACCCCTCGAGGCGCTTATCGGCCTCATGTTGCCCAAGCACTGCCTCACCGAGCAGGTTCACATTGAGCGCGAAGCCCTTGCCCTTGATTCGGCCGAGGGCCTTGTCGAGGTTCGAGTCTGATGCGTCGATGATCAGGTGTCCAACCATGCGGCGAAGAACGCCGCGGGCAATCGGCACGACGGGCCAAGGGGCGATCGGCGCGAGCAGTGCGCCAACCGGAATCAGTGCGCGCATCCAAGCAGGAAGCAGTGCCGGAACAGTCTTGCGAAGTGCGGCAAGGTTGCGGGCCGAGATGCGCAGGCTCTCTGGGCGAACCACACCATCGACGAATCCAACTGCGAAGTTCAAACCATTTTCGTCGCGCAACACTGCGGCGAGCAGCTCGGCTGATTTAGAGGCTGGCAACGACTTTGCCGATTCGATCCAGGTTTCAACCTGCTTGATGCTGTCGGCTACCAGGGCATCGCGCTCGGCGATTGCCGGAAATTCATCGCGCCATTGCGACATGTTTGTTCCTCTCGGGCTTGTGGCCCGTATTTCAGTTGCTGCGCGGGGTGCTGCGCAAGGTAATGCTAATTCGTTTTAGGCGAATGCCTCGGTTGGCAGGCACGAGCAGAACAGGTTGCGGTCGCCATAGACCGAGTCGATGCGACGAACCAGCGGCCAGTACTTGTTGCGGTGCTGACCCTTCATCGGGAACACTGCCAACTCGCGGTCGTATGGGTGGTTCCACTCGCCGGCAATCATCTTGGCGGTGTGCGGTGCGTTTGCCAGTGGGTTGTCGTCGGCTGGCCACTTGCCTGCAGCAAGCGCGCGCGATTCTTCACGGATGGCGATCATCGCTTCGACGAAACGGTCGAGTTCGTGCAGTGGCTCGCTCTCGGTCGGTTCGATCATCAGGGTGCCGGCAACCGGGAACGACATAGTCGGTGCGTGGAAGCCATAGTCGATTAGGCGCTTTGCGACGTCGTCGACCGAGACTCCGGTTTCCTTCTGAATTGGGCGAATGTCGATGATGCACTCGTGAGCAACCAAGCCGTTGCCGCCGGTGTAGAGCACTGGGTAGTGGCCCTCAAGCTTCTTGGCGACATAGTTTGCTGCGAGCACGGCCGATGCGGTTGCATCCTTGAGGCCGGCGTCGCCCATCATGCGAATGTATGCCCACGAGATAGGCAGGATGCTTGCCGAGCCATACGGGGCCGCCGAGATCGGGCCGTAGTTAGGCAGCTCAGTCTGGGCCATCGAGTGACCAGGCAGGAAAGGCGCGAGGTGCGCGCGAGCGGCAACTGGGCCAACGCCTGGGCCGCCACCGCCGTGAGGGATCGCGAAGGTCTTGTGCAGGTTCAGGTGGCTGACATCGCCGCCGAACTTGCCGAACTTCGCAAAGCCAACAACCGCGTTGGTGTTTGCGCCATCGATGTAGACCTGACCGCCGGCCTTGTGAACGCGGTCGCACAGGTCGACAACGGCTTCTTCATAGACACCGTGGGTCGAAGGGTAGGTAATCATGATTGCCGAGAGCTTGTCGCCGGCCTCGTCGATCTTGGTCTGCAGGTCGCCGAGGTCGACGTTTCCGTTTTCGTCACAGGCGACAACCACAACCTGCATTCCAGCCAGAACTGCGCTGGCCGCGTTGGTTCCGTGTGCGCTCGAAGGAATCAGACAGATATTGCGCTGCTTGTCGCCGCGGCTCAGGTGATAACCACGGATGGCCATCAGACCAGCGAGCTCGCCCTGACTTCCGGCGTTTGGCTGCAACGAAATTGCGTCGTAACCGGTGATGTCGCAGAGCCACTGCTCGAGTGAGCTAATCAACTCGAGGTAACCGGTGACATCTTCGCGCGGGGCGAATGGGTGCATGCCGCCGAACTCTGGCCAGGTGACCGACTCCATCTCGGTGGTCGAGTTGAGCTTCATGGTGCACGAACCAAGCGGAATCATTCCGCGGTCCAGCGCGTAGTCTTAGTCGGCAATGCGCTTGAGGTAGCGCAGCATTGCGGTCTCGCTGTGGTGCGAGTTGAACACCTCGTGAGTTAGGTAATCGCTCTT
>CAITNA010000062.1 GCA_903893675.1 uncultured Micrococcales bacterium | reverse complement strand
GTCTGCCGATAAAACGCGGGTCTTCACCGCCCTCAAGCATTCGGGCTAGGTAGTGAATCGCCGCGTCTGCGTCGCTGCCCCGAACCGACTTGATGAAGGCGCTGATCACGTCGTAATGCTGGTCGCCATCCTTGTCGTAGCGCACTAGAGCGTGGTCGAGCGAAATCTCGATGTCTTCGGCCGAGATCGCCTCGGACCCACGCGCCTCGGCCGCCATTGCCGAAGCTTCGAGAACGGTCAAGGCTCTGCGGGCATCGCCACCCGAGATGGCAACTATCTGCAGACCTTGCTCGTCTGCGAGGGTGAACTTGCCGTTCAGGCCGCGCGGGCTCTCAATTGCCCTTTGGATGAGCGTGACCAGGTCATCGGCGGTCAAGGAGTCGAGTGTTAGCAGCAGCGAGCGGCTGAGCAGTGGCGAAATGACGCTAAAAGAAGGATTCTCGGTGGTTGCGGCAACCAGTACAACCCAGCCACCCTCGACTCCTGGCAGCAGCGCATCCTGCTGGGCCTTGGTGAAGCGGTGAATCTCATCCAAGAACAGGATGGTGCTCTGCCCGAAGCCGTCGCGATCGGTTCTTGCGCGTTCCATGGCTTCGCGAACGTCCTTGACGCCAGCAGTAATGGCGCTCAACTCGATGAAGCGGCGGCCCGAACTATTGGCGAGGGCCTTGGCAATCGAGGTTTTGCCTGTGCCCGGTGGTCCCCATAGGATCACGCTGGTGGTGCCAATTGTGGTGGCCTGAGTGATGGGCTCTGCCAGCTTGCGCAGCGGCGAACCTGGCTTGAGCAAATGCTGCTGACCGACGATTTCGTCGATGTTTTGCGGCCGCATCCTGCTGGCCAGCGGGGCCAGGCTCGAGAACGCTGCAGAAGTCATGAGGCAAGGTTATCTGGCTGCGGGCGGTCTAAACTTGTCGAGATTGTTTGAAAGGGAAACCGTGGCTTCGAAGAAGAAACAGCAGAATCTATTCAAGGGCGCCGAAGGCAAGCTTGCCGCCTACGAGGCGAAGCAGGCCGAGGGCAAGGCACGTGCCTCGCGACGCGCTCGCGACAACCGACTGGCAATCATCGCCGGTGTTGCCGCCCTTCTTATCGCTGGTGTTTCGCAGCTCAGCTATTCGCTGGTTCACCCAACCCCAACTTCTTCTTCTGCAGCGGTAACCGCAGCCCCGAGCGACAGCGCCTCGGCGACCCCGAGTGCCACGGCTTCGGCGTCGGTCAACCCTTTGGTTCCTAACAAGTCGATCGCACAGAACCGTGTCTGGAACGGAACCATGCAGGTCAACAGCGCCTCACTAGGCGTTCAGTTGTTTGGCGACAAGGCTCCACAGGCCACTGCAAACTTCATCTCGCTTGTCAACAAGGGCTTCTACAAGGGCCTCACCTGCCACCGCCTAACCACGGCAGGCATTTATGTTCTGCAGTGCGGCGACCCTAAGGGCGATGGCACCGGTGGTCCAGGCTATTCATTCGGCCCAATCGAGAACGCGCCAGCGGCAAATGCCCAGGGCGTTGCGACCTACAAAACTGGCTACCTGGCCATGGCTAACTCTGGCTCGCCAGACTCAAACGGCTCACAGTTCTTCATCGTCTACAAAGACTCACCGCTTTCTCCGAACTACACCGTCTTCGGTCAGATCACTTCGGGCATCTCAGGTCTGAACCCGATCATCTCTGCCGGGGTCGCCGGTGGCGGTGGCGATGGCAAGCCAAAGGTCGCTACTACCCTCGGCGCCATCAAACTAAACTAAACAAAACAACCGCGTAAACGAACGCAAATCGCGTCTGGCAAAAGGAGCTACCCATGACTAACAAGTACGGTCGAGTCGACTCAGAGAACAACGTCTATGTTTTCGAGCTCGGATCTGAACGCAAGGTCGGGCAGTATCCCAACGTTTCACCAGAAGAGGCACTCGCCTTCTTCGAGCGCAAGTTTCTAGACCTCGAGGCTCAGGTTCGCATCCTTGAGCAGCGCATCGCAAACAATGTAGATGCCGCAAACATCAGCAAGCAGCAACAGAAGCTGGCTGCCCATCTAGTCGAGCCTGCAGCCGTCGGTGACCTCAACGCACTTCGCAACCGCGTGGCAGCTCTCGCGCCAAAGATTTCTGACCTTGGTGCCAAGCGCCAGGAAGCAAACAAAGAGGCAAGCGCAAAGGCACTTGAGTCGCGTCTAGCGATTGCCGTTGCTGCCGAAGAGATCGCTAACCAGGATGCTGCAAAGACCCAGTGGAAGCAGTCGGCCGAGAAGATGACCGCACTGTTCACCCAGTGGCAAGAAATTCAAAAGTCGGGTGGCCGCGTCAACAAGTCAGACGCCGACCCAATCTGGAAGCGTTTCTCGGTTGCCCGCAGCCGCTTCGAGACCAACAAGCGCGCATACTTCGCATCGCTCGATGCAACCAACAAGGCAGTTCGCGCCAAGAAGAACGCCATCGTTGAAGAAGCCGAGAAGCTTGCTGCCGCTGGCAGCGATTCTGTTGTCGAATACCGCAAGTTGCTCGACCAGTGGAAAACCTCTGGCCGCACTCCTGGCAAGTCAGACGACGCTCTATGGGCTCGTTTCAAGGCTGCGGGTGACATCATCCACAGCAAGCGTCAAGAGACCGCAGTCGTCGAGAATGGCGAGCAGTCGACAAACCTAGAGGCAAAACTCGCGCTCCTCGCTCAGTACTCTTCGATCGACCCGAAGGCGAACCTCGCACAGGCGAAGCAGAGCCTTCTCGAACTGCAGAAGAAGTACGAAAAGATTGGTCGCGTTCCAAAGGACAAGATCCGCACCGTCGAAGACAAGTTGCGCGCCATCGAGTCGAAGGTTCGCGAAGCCGAGCAAGACCACTGGCGCAAGACCGACCCTGCTTCAATTGAGCGCAGCAACTCGATGGTTGCTCAGCTCGAAGATGGAATCGCGAAGCTCGAGAAAGAGCTTGAGACCGCAAAGAAGTCTGGCAACGAAAAGTCAATCAAGCAGGCAAACGAGGCTCTCGAGGCTCGCAAGTCTTGGTTGGCCGCAGTCGTTGCTGCAAGCAAATAAACCCAACTAGGTGTTATTGACGCGATAGACGTCGTAAACGGCTTCAATTCTGCGCACCGCGTTTAGCAGGTGCTCAAGGGCGCCCGAGTCGCCCATCTC
>CAITNA010000061.1 GCA_903893675.1 uncultured Micrococcales bacterium | reverse complement strand
GTCGCGCTGGTGTGCAGGTCATCGAGGCCCGCCCCGGTCACACCGAAACCGGATTAGCAACCCGCCCTCTTTTCGGCGAGGCACCAAACATGCCTACCGGAATGACCGCGGAACACGTCGCATCAAAGATTGTCGAGGCAATCATTTCGCGCACCGCGCTGCTTGCGAGCACCGACTTTTAAATGGATGCAAAGCGCAAAGGCGGATTCGATCCGAAAACTTGCGAGCGCTGCGGTCGACCTTTCGAGTGGCGCAAGAAGTGGGCGCGCGACTGGGCTCAGGTCAAATATTGCTCCGACAAATGTCGAATGCAGAAAGCCAGTTAATTAGCCAGCGACGATTGAGTTGCCGCTGATTGAAACCTTGTAGGTCGGCAGCGCACTTGGTGGTGGGCCGGCAACAACGTTTCCACCATTGAACGGATCGAACTGACCGCCGTGGCAAGGGCAATCCAAAGTCTTTGTTTGCGACGTGTATGAGACGACGCATCCCTGGTGGGTGCAAACCGCCGAGTATGCGAACACGCCAACGTTGGTTCTGAATAGGAACGCTGGGTTGCCATCCGAGGCGGTGTATTGCATGGTCGAGCCCACCGGAAAGTCAGAGAGCTTCACGATTTCTTTTCCTGCGCTCTTGACCGGAACCGACTTCTTGAAGAAGCCACCGGCGATTGCACTTAGGATGCTCGCTGCGCCGACTCCAATCAACTGAAGCACGTTGCGGCGGTCGGTCAGGTTTGGCACCAGGCCGTCACTGCTCGACTTCTTCTGCTGCGCCCGAATCGCGAACAGCAGCACGATCCACATCACCAGGTAGGCACTGTCGCTGCCGAGGAAGTAGGGGTTTGCCGTCCAGGTCACCGATAGCCAGAGGCCAAGCGAAACAAGGGCTCCGCCGATGGCAGCCAGCTGAATGTATGCGCCGGTCAGCACCGCGATGCCGATTGCAAGTTCCGCAAGCAGAACGAACCAGCCAAGCGGCTGAGCGAAGTGCACCAGGCGAGCCAGGATCCAACCGACAGGCGAGTGCTTGGCGAAACCAGCGAGCTGAGCACCGAGGTAGGTGGCAGATGCCTTACTTAGGAATCCAGCATCCGAAGCCTTTTGCCAGCCGGCGTAAAACCAGGTGACACCAAGCCAGGCGCGCAAAATCTTCGTAGGTAGATTATTTGCTTTCCACGAATCGACGATGATGTTGGGTGCCATGACTTGGTGACCTTCTGTTTGTGAACTACTTGAGCAGGGTGTTAGTTGAGTTGATGAAAGCGAGCAATGCCTTCGATGGCTGAGCCGAAGCCGGTGCCGAGAAGGTCAAGATGATGTATTTGCCTGCTGCAACCCATGCATCCAATCGAATGCTACCTGCGTTGAGGGTCGAACCGACGCCATCCTCTTTGCCGTTTCCAAAGTCAAGGTAGTCGGCAACGCCGCCAACCATGGTCTTCTTCATTGCGCCTGCAGACTGCTTCGCCATGTAGGTGAGGTAAGCCGATGCGGTCATCGCAGCCTTGCCCTTGCCCTGTGCGGTTACAGAGAGCTTGGCAATGTCGGAAGGGCTAACGCAACCGACAACCAGAGCCTTCGATCCGAAGTCAATGGTGGTGCCAAGTGCGTTGGCCTGGTTCGCCGAAGTCTTGGTGTAGTTATAAGGAGTGATGGTTGGGCCGGTTGCTGCGGCAAATCCGTCAGCAACAACAACAGCCTTGGTGATTGCATCGCAACCGGTGGTTGCTGCGTTTGCTGGCGACATTGCGACGATGCCTGAGCCGAGAACGGTTGCAAGTGCAATCGCACCGATGGTTAGTTTCTTGAGTTTCATAAAGAGCCTTTCGATTGTCTCTATGGCTTCAAGGTGGCTTGCCAACTCGGGCGTTTGCTGTGAAGTGTCGGTCAATCCGCAGGGTAATCTCAGGCCATGACCACTGCGACTTTGACCGAGATTCAGATCACCGACGAACTGAAGGGCATCCTCGCGCTGCCTTCCGGCAAGGGGTCATGGCCTGCAGTCGTTATGGTTCACGAGGTGTTCGGCACCGACGAGAACATGCGCGCTCAGGCAATCCGCCTGGCGCAGGCCGGCTATGTGGTCATCATGCCCGACCTCTATAGCCGCGGCGGGGCTCGCAAGTGCCTGACTGCAACCTTCCGAGCGCTTGCCGCCGGCACCGGCCAGGCCTTCGACGACATCGAGACAGC
>CAITNA010000060.1 GCA_903893675.1 uncultured Micrococcales bacterium | reverse complement strand
CCATGGGTGGTGCTGCTTCCGGTGCTTTACGCGACGAGGAATCAACATGGTTATGCCTCAACCTTCTCTGCTGGAGCCTCAGCTGCTGCAGGTGCTGCACCACGACGTGGGCGATCGTTACGGTCGCCGCCGCGCTTTGGTGCGTTTGCCTGCTGAACTGCAAGCTCCTTGTTGGTCATGTCACCCTTGTAGATCCAGACCTTTACACCGATACGACCGAAAACGGTCTTGGCCTCGTAGAAGCCGTAGTCGATGTTGGCGCGGAGGGTGTGCAGTGGTACTCGACCTTCGCGGTAGAACTCGGTGCGTGACATTTCAGCGCCACCAAGACGACCAGAGGTCTGAACACGGATGCCCTTTGCACCGCTGCGCAGCGCGCCCTGCATGCCCTTGCGCATTGCGCGACGGAATGCAACACGAGCGTTGAGCTGCTCTGCGATGCCCTGTGCAACAAGCTGAGCGTTGATGTCCGGGTTCTTAACCTCAAGGATGTTCAACTGAATCTGCTTGCCGGTGAGCTTCTCTAGGTCGGCACGGATTGCCTCGGCCTCAGCGCCACGGCGACCGATAACCAAACCTGGACGAGCGGTGTGGATGTCTACACGAACACGGTCACGAGTGCGCTCGATCTCGATGTGTGAAACACCTGCGCGGTCAAGACGCTGGGTTAGCAGCTCGCGAACGCGAATGTCCTCGGCTACATAGTCCTGGTAGCGCTGACCCTTTTTGGTTGAGTCAGTGAACCAGCGCGATACGTGATCGGTGGTTACACCAAGGCGGAAGCCGTATGGGTTGACTTTCTGACCCATTAGTTCTTGCTCGCTTTCTTAGCGCCGGCCTTAGCAACCAGCTCATCTGGAGTCGAAACCACAACGGTGATGTGGCTGGTGCGCTTGTTGATCGCGAATGCGCGACCCTGAGCGCGAGGCATGAAGCGCTTGAGGGTGGTGCCCTCGTTCACGTATGCCTCCGAAATGATTAGGTCATCCTCGTCGAACAAGATGTTCGCAGCGTCTGCCTTTACCTTGGCGTTTGCAACTGCCGAAGCAACCAACTTGTAGATTGGCGTGCTTGCCGACTGTGGAGCAAACTTCAGAATCGCGAGAGCCTCAGTGGCCTGCTTTCCGCGGATCAAGTTGACGACGCGGCGAGCCTTCATCGGCGTAATGCGGATTTGCTTGAGATGTGCTTGAGCTTGCATTACTTGCGCTTTCCCTTCTTGTCGTCCTTCACGTGTCCACGGAAGGTACGGGTAGGTGCGAACTCGCCGAGCTTGTGACCAACCATGGTCTCAGTGACGAATACTGGGATGTGCTTGCGACCGTCGTGCACAGCGATGGTGTGACCCAACATTGCTGGAACGATCATCGAGCGGCGCGACCAGGTCTTGATCACGTTCTTGCTGTTGGCCTCATTCTGGACTCGTACCTTTTTCATCAGGTGCTCGTCTACGAATGGGCCCTTCTTCAAACTACGTGGCATATTTCAGACTCCTGTTAGTGCTTGCCTGATGGGCGTCGACGGACAATGAACTTGTCGCTCGGCAAGTTTGGCTTGCGAGTGCGACCCTCAGGCTGACCCCAAGGAGTAACTGGGTGGCGACCACCAGAGGTCTTACCCTCACCACCACCGTGTGGGTGGTCGACTGGGTTCATGGCTACACCACGTACGGTTGGGCGAACGCCCTTCCAACGCATGCGGCCGGCCTTGCCCCAGTTGATGTTCGACTGCTCGGCGTTGCCCACTTCACCGATGGTTGCGCGGCAACGAGCATCGACGTTACGGATTTCGCCTGATGGCAAACGCAGCTGGGCGTATGGGCCATCCTTAGCAACTAGACGGATCGAGGCACCAGCCGAACGACCCAACTTTGCACCGCCACCTGGCTTCAGCTCGATGGCGTGAATCACGGTACCGGTTGGGATGTTCTTCAAAGGCAGGTTGTTACCTGGCTTGATGTCGGCGGTTGGGCCCTGCTCAATACGGTCGCCCTGCTTGAGCTTGTTTGGGCAGATGATGTAACGCTTCTCGCCATCTGCGTAGTGCAGAAGTGCGATGCGAGCGGTACGGTTCGGGTCGTACTCGATGTGAGCAACAACAGCTGGGATGCCGTCCTTGTCGTGACGACGGAAGTCGATCAGACGGTACTGGCGCTTGTGACCTCCACCGATGTGGCGAGTGGTCACGCGACCCTGGTTGTTGCGGCCACCGGTCTTGGTCAGCGGGCGCAGAAGCGACTTCTCAGGAGTGGTGCGAGTGATCTCGGTGAAGTCCGAGACAGACGAACCACGACGACCTGGAGTCGTTGGCTTGTATTTACGAATTGCCATTTTTCTTTTTCCTCTTTGCCTTAACCGACGTTCGAGAAGATGTCGATTGAGCCGGACTTGAGAGTGACAATGGCGCGCTTGGTGTTCTTGCGCTTGCCCAGACCGAACTTGGTTCGGAGGGTCTTGCCATTGCGGTTGAGGGTGTTCACCGAAGCAACCTGGACCTTGAAGATCTTCTCGATAGCCTGCTTGATTTCAGTCTTGTTCGAGTCAGGTGCAACTTCAAAGGTGTACTTGCCGTTGTCAATGAGGTTGTAGCTCTTCTCAGAAACGATCGGCTTGAGGATTACGTCGCGTGGGTCTTTGTTGATTGCGCTCATCTTTATGCTTCCTTAGCAGCTTCGGTCGAAGTAGCAGTGGCCTTAGCCGAGCCCTTCGATGGACCTGCGATGAATGCGTCGAGTGCAGCCTTGGTGAAGATCACGTCGTCACTCAGCAGTACGTCATACGCGTTGATCTGGTCAACAGGCAGAACGTGAAGGTTCTGGATGTTGCGCAGAGACTTGTAGCTGACGTCGTCCGAACGGTCGAGAACGACCAATACGTTGCGACGAGCAGTCAGGGTGCTGATGATTGCAGAAGCTGCCTTGGTCGATGGCTTGTCGCCGAGCTTGAAAGCGTCAACGATGTGCAAACGGCCGTTGCGTGCGCGGTCGCTCAATGCGCCCTTCACTGCAGCAGCAATCATCTTCTTTGGGGTGCGCTGG
Source organism: uncultured Micrococcales bacterium (assembly GCA_903893675.1). GTDB lineage: Bacteria > Actinomycetota > Actinomycetes > Actinomycetales > Microbacteriaceae > Rhodoluna. The sequence continues at coordinate 658 of CAITNA010000060.1, read as the reverse complement.
TCGTAGTCGCGTGGCTTTGGACCGTGCGATACCCAACCGCCACGCATCTGTGGAGCGCGGAGCGAGCCCTGACGAGCGCGACCGGTTCCCTTCTGCTTGAACGGCTTCTTACCAGTACCTGAAACTTCACCGTGGCGCTTGGTCGACTGGGTGCCCTGACGAGCAGCTGCCAGCTGAGCAACAACAACCTGGTGGATCAGCGGAATGTTTGCTGTGACGTCAAACAGTTCTGCAGGAAGAGTGGCGGTGCCAGCCTTCTTGCCTGTTACGTCGAGAACGTCTACCGAAGTCATTTCGTTAGGCTCCCTTCACTGCGTTACGAACGAATACGAGCTGACCCTTAGGGCCAGGAACTGCACCCTTCACGAGAAGCAGACCCTTTTCAGCGTCTACCGAGTGAAGAACGAGGTTAAGAGTGGTGACCTGAGTGCCGCCCATACGACCAGCCATGCGCATGCCCTTGAACACGCGACCCGGAGTCGACGACATACCGATCGAACCTGGCTTGCGGTGGTTGCGGTGTGCACCGTGCGATGCACCAACACCCGAGAAGCCGTGGCGCTTCATGTGACCTGCGAAGCCCTTGCCCTTTGAAGTTCCAACGACGTCGACCTTCGAGCCAACTTCGAGAACCTCAACACCGAGCTCCTGGCCAACT
>CAITNA010000059.1 GCA_903893675.1 uncultured Micrococcales bacterium | reverse complement strand
TGCTTACCTTTGATAGACGTTCTGGCCGGCGACCCAGGTCGAGTCGATTAGATCGACTCCTGGGCGAAAGCTCAGATGGATGTAACTCGGTGCGTTCAGCACCGCGAAGTCTGCGCGCATGCCAAGGCTAAGGGCGCCAATGTCGGTTCGGCGCAGGGCTGCGGCCCCGCCTCGGGTGGCGGCCAAAAGGGCCTGCTCGGGGCTGAAGCCCATGTCTCGCACGGCAACCGCGATGCAGAACGGCAACGAAGTGGTGTAGCTCGAGCCAGGGTTGCAGTCGGTCGCAATGGCCACAGTTGCCCCTGCGGTAAGCAGCCGGCTGGCGTCTGGATAGGCCGAACGGGTCGAGAACTCGGCACCAGGCAGCAAGGTAGCCACGGTGTTGCTTCCAGCCAGGGCGGCCACATCGGCCTCGCTCAGGTGGCTCAGGTGATCGGCGCTTGCACAGTCGAGCTCGACGGCCAGCGCAACGGCCCCGATGTCGGCCAACTGGTTTGCATGGATGCGCGGGGCTAGCCCTGCGGCAATGCCCGCCTGGAGCACGGCCCGGGCCTGGTCAACGTCGAATGCACCGCTGTCGCAGAAAACGTCAATCCACTTTGCGTGCGGTGCCGCCGCGCGAAGCATCTCGCCGTTTACCAGCGAAACGTATTCATCTGCGCGACCTGTAAATTCTGAGGGCACGACGTGCGCGCCAAGAAATGTAGTTTCGCGAGTGAACTGCTGCGCGATGCGAAGCGAACGCGACTCGTTTTCAACATCGAGTCCATAGCCCGATTTCGATTCGAAAGTTGTGATTCCACTCGCGTGCATTTCTGCAACCAGTCGCGCCATGTTCGAACGCAACACATCATCGCTCGCAGCGCGAGTTGCTTCAACCGTGGTGCGAATGCCACCTGCCGAATACTGTTGTCCGTTCATCCGTGCTTCGAATTCGAAACCGCGTTCGCCGGCAAACACCAGATGCGCGTGCGAATCTACAAAACCTGGGATGACCGTTTTGCCGTGAACCGAAACGTTGCGATCTGCATCGGGCGCTGACGCGTTATCGCCAACCCACTCGACTTTGCCGTCGACAACAATCATCGCTGCGTTCGCGCGAATGCCGAGTGCGCCATCACCGAGCGTCGAGTCGGCTGTGACGAGCGACCCGATATCGGTAATGGCGATTGAAGTCATGAAAGCGATCTACTCGATGTCGAGCATCGGCACGTGAACGTGCTTCTCGCGCGCAACTTCGACCGCGTGGTCATAGCCCGCGTCAACGTGACGAATGACGCCCATGCCTGGGTCGTTGGTTAGCACGCGCTCGAGTTTCTGCGCAGCGAGCTCGGTGCCGTCGGCAACGCTCACCTGACCTGCGTGAATCGAACGACCGATACCAACGCCACCACCGTGGTGAATCGAAACCCACGACGCACCCGATGAGATGTTCAACATTGCGTTCAGAAGCGGCCAGTCTGCAATCGCATCCGAGCCGTCAAGCATTGCCTCAGACTCGCGATACGGTGAAGCCACCGAACCACAGTCGAGGTGGTCGCGACCGATGACGATCGGGGCCGAAACCTCGCCGCGCTTGACCAGGTCGTTGAACACCGCGCCGGCCTTGTCACGCTCGCCATAGCCCAGCCAGCAGATGCGGGCAGGCAGGCCCTGGAACGCAACGCGCTCCTGTGCCAGCTTGATCCAGCGGTGCAGGTGCTTGTTCTCGGGGAACAGCTCGAGAATCGCCTGGTCGGTGCGGTAGATGTCCTTCGGGTCTCCAGACAGCGCCACCCAGCGGAACGGGCCTTTGCCCTCGCAGAACAGTGGGCGAATGTAAGCCGGAATGAAGCCAGGGAACGAGAACGAACGCGAGTAGCCACCCTTGCGGGCTTCGTCGCGAATCGAGTTGCCGTAGTCAAATACGACGGCACCCTTGTCCATGAAACCGACCATCGCCTCAACGTGCTTAGCCATCGCGGCCTCTGCGCGCTCGGTGAATTCCTTCGGGTTTTTCTCGGCATACTCGCGAGCGTCGGCAAAGTCGACACCTTCTGGGATGTAGTACAGCGGATCGTGCGCGCTGGTCTGATCTGTGACGATATCAATCGGCACCTCGCGCTTCAGCAACTCTGCAAAAATCGTTGCTGCGTTTCCAACCAAACCGATCGAGATTGCGTTCTTCGCGTTCTTTGCTTTCACCGCACGATCGATCGCGTCATCCAGGTTGTCTGCAATCTCATCCAAGTAACGATCTGCAACGCGACGACGCAAACGTGATTCGTCGATGTCGATGATCAGGCAGGTGCCTTCGTTCATCGTGACTGCGAGTGGTTGCGCGCCACCCATGCCACCGCAACCGGCGGTGAGAGTCAACGTGCCGGCGAGGGTTCCGCCGAAGCTTTGCTCTGCGACAGCCGCGAAAGTTTCATAGGTGCCCTGCAAGATTCCCTGCGTGCCGATGTAGATCCACGAACCCGCGGTCATCTGGCCATACATGGTGAGGCCGAGTTGTTCGAGTCGACGGAACTCTGGCCAGTTTGCCCAGTCGCCGACGAGGTTTGAGTTTGCGAGCAGCACGCGCGGTGCCCACTCGTGAGTGCGGAAAACACCGACCGGCTTACCCGACTGAACGAGCATGGTCTCGTCGTTCTTCAGGTGCGTGAGCGTCTTGACCATCGCGTCGAAGCTCTGCCAGTTACGCGCGGCCTTGCCGTTGCCACCGTAAACAATTAATTCCTCAGGATGCTCGGCAACCGCCGGATCGAGGTTGTTGTGCAGCATGCGAAGGGCTGCCTCTTGCTGCCATCCCTGCGCTGTGATCTGTGATCCGCGTGCGGCCTGAAGTGGTCCGCGGGCTGCTCCAGAGACTGTCGTCATGGGGTTCCACTCCTTTGTGGTCATTGGCTTTGGCCTACTCAAGGGAGCATACTTCTAAAGGAAGGAATTGGTTCACTTGTCTGAAGACGCCCTCTGGCCTCGCGCCGCAGCCTGGTTGCAACCCAGCCACGACGATGTCGATATCGCGGTTTTCGGTGTTCCAGCCCACCTGACTTCCATCTCACCAACCGGCGCCGACCAGACCCCTGCCGCCATTCGCCGAGCTTTGCTGCGCTATTCGACCTACAGCTGGTCACACAACGTTGACCTAGCCCAGCTGGTTGCCGGCGACCTCGGCGATGTCGACTTGCCAGACTCCCCTGAGGGCGAAGAGCGCACCAGCTCGCTTGCCAACCTGGCTGTCTCGAAATCA
>CAITNA010000058.1 GCA_903893675.1 uncultured Micrococcales bacterium | reverse complement strand
CGCCGCAATCGCGGCCCTCACCGGCCCACAGGATGAAGTGCTGGCAATGCGTGAAGCCTTCGACCGTCGCCGCAAGTTGGCAGTTGCCGAACTCAACAAGATCGAGGGATGGCTCGCGCCAACTCCGCAGGGGGCGTTCTATGTCTACTCGGACGTGAGCGAACTGCTCGGTCGCAACTGGGGTGGCACACAGATCAACACTTCGCTCGAACTCTGCGACTACATCCTTGATGCTGCAGAAGTTGCACTCGTGCCAGGTGAAGCGTTTGGCCCTAGCGGTTATGTTCGTTTGTCTTATGCACTCGGCGATGCGCAGTTGCTAGAGGGCATTCAGCGCCTGCAAAAACTTTTCGCTTAGTCGCACCTAGTTCGCGCGCGAACGAAACTAAAAGCCGATGAAGTTCGGCTCTGGCACCAGATTGATGCCGAAGGTTGCCGCCACTCGCTCTTGAATGAATCGCGCAAGCTCACCAATCTGTGCAGCAGTTGCTCCGCCGCGATTTGTGATCGCGAGTGCGTGCTTCGACGAAATCGCCGCCTTGGATGCACCGAGCGCAAGTCCCTTCGAAATCCCCGCGTGCTCGATTAGCCAAGCCGCAGAAAGTTTCACGCGGTCGCCGTCTTCGTCGACATCCCAGCGCGGTGCTTCCTCGGGAAGAGTGCGCGCGAAAGTTGAAGTGACAATCGGGTTGGTGAAGAACGAACCACACGAGTGAGTGTCGAGGTCATGCTCGGCAAGCACCATGCCCTTGCTCGCACGAAGGTCGAGCACCTCGTCGCGGCGACGCTTCAGCAACTCGCCGCTGCCTGCTGGCAAATCGGCAAGCAACTGCAGCTCAACCCAGGTGATCACGCCAACCTTGCCGCGCTTAAAAATGCTGTCGCGATAAGCGAAACCGCAGTCGGCCTTCTCGATGATCTCGACCTCGCCAGTCAGGTAATCAAGGAACTCGCAGCGCACGAATGTGTCTGCAAGCTCTGCGCCATAAGCCCCGATGTTCTGCACCGGAGCCGCGCCAACAGTGCCCGGAATGCCCGAGAGCGACTCGAGGCCACCGAGGTGATGTTCAACTGTGTAGCGCACCAGGTCATCCCAGTTTTCGCCGGCCTGCACGCGAATCGCACCGTGACCGGTCTTCTCAATTCCTTTGTTTGCAACTCGGATGACCTGCAAAGTGCTGATGTCATCTGCAATCACGACGTTGCTGCCGCCACCAAGCACGAACCACTCTTCTCCGCTTGCCCAGATGCGCTGGGTTTCTTCGATGACGGCATCGCGGGTGAACACCTCGGTGAGCGATGCGGGAGTGCCGCCGACTCGAATCGTGGTTAGTTCACTCAGTGGTTTGGTCATCGTGGTGTGTGCATCCTTGCGTCGCTAGATGCGAACGCGAGCCTGAGCCTTGCCGAGCACTGCGGTTTCTGCGAAAGTCGCGGTGATGTCAACGCGCACAGTTGAGGTCTCAGCGTCGATCTCGCCAATCTTGCCGCTGACCACGAGCACTGCGCCCTCAACCGCATCGACGAGAACCGGCTTGGTGAAACGAACGCCGTAGTCGATAACGCGACCTGGGTCGCCGATCCAGTCGACAACCACCTGCACCGCAGCGCCCATGGTGAGCATGCCGTGAGCGAGAACGCCAGGCAGGCCGACCGAAAGTGCAACATCGTCGCGATAGTGAATTGGGTTGAAGTCGCCAGACGCACCTGCGTAGCGAACCAACGAATCGCGGGTCAGCAGAAACTCGACAGTGCCGATCGACTGTCCAACCTCGAGCGAAGCCAAGTTGATGTGACTCATTCGTCGCCCCCTCGAACTACGAGGGTCGAGATAGCGGTGCAAACGAGTTCTTTGCTCGCGTCGTGAATCTTGGTTTCGAAAGTCACCATCGCGTGAGCGCCGAGCGCTTTCACGCTTGCCACGGTCAGCGTGCTGGTTAGCTCGTCGCCGGCCACAATTGGGCGGGCGTGAATGAAGCGCTGATCGCCGTGAACCACACGCGAAAAGTCGATGTCTGCATCCTTGTCAGAAAGCACCGTCGCCAGGCTGCGCTCTTGGATGACCACCGCGAAAGTCGGCGGAGCCACAACGTCTGCATAGCCGGCCGCCTGGGCCGCGAACACATCGAGGTTGATCGGGCTGGTCGATTTGACCGCGTGGGCGAATTCGCGGATTTTCTCTCGACCGACCAAATAAGGCGCGGTCTCGGGATAGGTCTTGCCCTCAACGTTTGGATTTACCACTGTTCCAGCGTAGAGCCGCTGGCAGCGACGTTGGGCTTAAACCGGCACAGGGCTTAAAAAGAAAAAGGCCCGAAGGCCTTCTAGGTGGAACTGGTAGCTAGGGCGGGACTCGAACCCGCGACCCCACGATTATGAGTCGTGTGCTCTAACCACCTGAGCTACCCAGCCGGGTAAATCGATTTACACCGATCAGAGCCCCGAGCGAGGATTGAACTCGCGACCCCTTCCTTACCATGGAAGTGCTCTACCACTGAGCTATCAGGGCGTTGGCCAAAAAGGCAACTGGACTAGATTACTAGGTTTAGCCCTTGGCAGGCAAACGCCATATGTT